>JAHDBH010000006.1:0-7097 GCA_020630495.1 Saprospiraceae bacterium | reverse complement strand
TTGCGATGATCGCTGCGGCCGTCGTTTTTATTGTCATTGCGCTCCGAGCGTCCATTGCTGCGTCCGTTTGACGAGCGTGATTTATCGTCGTTTTCCTTAGAGTTGCGAGCTCTTCCGCGCTGATCATTGCTTCTAGTGTCGACGGACTGTTCTTTGGAGTCTTTTCCCGACTGGTCATCGTCCTTTTTGTCCGTTTTCTTAGCTCGAGGCTCAGATTTTTTCGCAGCAGGCTGGCGTGTTGCAGTTCTTTTAGGAGCAGCTTTTTTAGTAGACTCCTCTGATTTTGCACTGGATGCAGTATCTACATCAGCAGTCTCATTTACTGCCTGGTGATCAAGGATCTTGTAGATAAGTTGTTGTTTGTTGAGCTTTTTGTAAGCTTTGAGGCCCTGGGTTTCTGCTAGGTTACGCAGTTCAGGTACGAGCATATCGCTCAGTTGCAAGATATCGTACATAGGACGAAAGGGATGGTAATAAGATGAAAATTTTACAAGATTTCCGCTGCGGAAGATGTGCTGTGCTCTCTAGTTCAGTGTATCAGGACGGGAGTCCTTGACCCATGGTAGGTCTGAAAGCGAGCCAAAGGTAAGTAATTTTCTTGGATCACATCTACCATTGTCTTTGGTGACTCCGTGCCTGAGAGCATATCTAGTTGACTTTCCTGTACTGTCTGTCTCGTCGTCAAGCTAGATTTGCTTTGTAAGCGCCTGGCATGACAGTGCTAGTGTGCTGATATATGAGCTTGCCCATGACTCTATGATTATGATCAGATATGCCTTACTCTACATAGCCTTACTCTACATAGTCGTGATCAGTCTATCATCTTGCTATCAAGAGGGCTCACTCTCCCAGCAAGAGACGCAGACAATCCGCATCTCCAATCTTCAGCCTCGTACAGATGTAGATGGAGAGATTGTAGACCTTCATGATGGTCGAGTCATACAGTTTGGCGATCGGTATTACTGGTATGGGACCACATACGGTAGTACCACAGGATTTGTCAGGACCAATCATTATCGCTGCTACAGCTCAGAAGATATGCAATCTTGGCGGCTGGAGGGTCGCTTACTAGATGAGCAGCCATCAGGTATCTACTACAGGCCACATGTCATATACAATGAGACGACGGAGAAGTATGTCCTCTGGTACAACTGGTATCCACGCCTATGGACAGGCCGATTCGGTGTAGCGACGAGTGATACGCCCACAGGACCATTCACGATCATCGATGATGATGTCCAGGTGCATCACTCGGACAAGGGCGTAGGAGACTTCAATCTCTACGTAGACGATGATGGGCAGGGGTATATCATGTATAACACTATCTCAGGTCATCAACTCTCTGTAGAGCGGCTAGCAGAAGATTATCTCACATCCACTGGCGAAAATGGTGGCTTCATTGCCAGCGGATGCGAGGCGGGATCAATCTTTAAGCGAGACGATTTATATTACTTACTCACGGACTACACCTGTTGCTTCTGCACACAGGGCTCAGGTGCGAGAGTGTATATGTCTGATAGACCCACGGACGGCTACACTCTCACAGAAAACATCAATCGATATCCAGGTCAGCTGCTGCCTGGCCTAGTAGACGGAGATACTGGACCCACTAGCTATACCACTCTCAGAAGAAATGATCAAGGCGCTTTTGCCAATCTCATCATAGAGCCATCATCGGATGCGTACGTACAGCAGATCACTCTCTACCAGCATACAGGCAATCGATCTGGTATGTGCGGAGATACCACTGCAGAGCGCGTCCACGAGCTTATAGACATGGTAGATTTAACTCTGGAAGTGCGCAGCATAGAAGGTTGGACGGCCGTAAAGCACAGTACTGAAGTGAAGCCCACATCTATAGACCATAGATTACAGATCAGCTTAGAGGCTGGTGCCTATGATGCCTTGCGACTGAGCATAGACTCCAGCTACAGCTATGACGAGATCTATCTTACGGAGTTAGAGCTACACGATCAAGCAGGAGAGACGCTGGATCTATCGTCTCAGGTGTACGCAGAGGGCTGGGGACGACCCATCATCCCAGCGCAGCAGACCCACGTGATGACTGTACAGACCCCTGATGGTCCAGCCTATCTGTGGATGGGAGATCTATGGGGCAGTGCCTCTGACAATATCAAGGGGCACGACTACCAGTACTGGGGTGCTCCTATGACATTTGATGCTGATGGGCATATCGAGCGCATGCAGTGGACAGATGAGTGGAGCCTGCAGGTGCTGAGATAGTCTGCGGACCTATGGTCCCACCATCCCATATATGTTCTTCACTGTTCTCAACTCTGGAAAACGCGTGTCGATCATCAGGTCAGCGAAAAAAATCCGCTGGTACGCAGCGGTAATTTTATGACCTTTGTGCTATGCTAGAAATTAGAAAATTTCACGAGGAGAAAGACGCAGTGCTTACAGGTCTGAGAAAAAGGAACTTCAGCAAGGAGCAACTGTCGCTTGTAGACGATATCATACGGCTAGATCTCACACGCAAATCGCAGCAGACAGAGCTGGATCAGCTACTCGCTCAGCGCAATAGCAAGTCTAAGGAAATAGGTCAGCTCTTTCAATCTGGTAAAGCTGCTGAGGCTAATGCTATGAAGCAGGAGGTCCAGACCATCAAGGACCAGGTAGACCAGCTGGAGAAAGGCTATGCAGACACGCAATACCAGTTGCAAGAGCTCATGGTCCAGTTGCCAAATCTCCCTCACGAGTCTGTCCCCGCAGGCAGCTCAGAGGAGGACAATGAGGTATATCAAGACTGGGCAGATGAGCTTCCAGATCTGGGTCCTGAGGCCCTGCCTCACTGGGAACTAGCGGATAAGTACGGGCTCATTGATTTTCAATTGGGAGCAAAGATTACGGGGGCGGGATTTCCGCTCTTTCGAGCAAAAGGCTCACAGCTCAAGCGTGCCCTGATTAACTTCTTTTTAGCGGAAGCGAATGCTGCTGGCTATGAAGAGATGAGTGTACCACACGTGGTCAATGCTGACTCAGCATACGGCACAGGCAGCTTACCAGACAAGGAAGGTCAGATGTATCACATAGAAAAGGATGAGCTGTATCTCATACCTACTGCCGAAGTGCCTGTGACCAATGTTTATCGCGATGTGATCATGAGTGCCACTGATTTTCCAGTGAAAATGACGGCCTATACGCCATGCTTTCGGCGAGAAGCGGGCTCCTATGGAGCGCATGTCAAGGGTCTCAATCGCGTACATCAGTTTGACAAAGTAGAGATCGTACAGATCCAGCATCCAGAGAAGTCACACGATACACTTATGGAGATGCTCCGCCACGTAGAAGGTCTCCTCCAGAAGCTCAAACTTCCTTACCGTATCCTGCGTCTCTGCGGTGGTGATCTAACATTTGCTTCGGCATTGACATTTGACTTTGAAGTATGGTCTGCTGCGCAGAAGAGATGGCTAGAAGTCAGCTCTGTGTCCAACTTTGAGACCTTCCAGAGCCATAGACTCAAGTGTAGATATCGTGATGAAGAAGGAAAGACACAGCTCGCACATACGCTCAATGGATCTGCTCTAGCGCTCGAGCGTATAGTAGCTTGTTTACTGGAAAATCACCAGACAGCGGATGGAATAGTTATTCCACAGGCGCTGGTGAACTATACAGGATGGGAGCGCATTGATTAATTTTATACAAACTCGATAGACATCATGATGGGATTTTATATCATTGCTGGTCTCATGTCCCTGGTAGGGATGGTCATCAGCACTCGCCTCAAAAATAAATTTAAGCAGTACTCGCAGGTGGGCCTTAGTGCCAATCTGAGCGGTGCAGAAATAGCACGACAGATGCTCGATCACTACCATGTGGAGGGCGTGCAGATCGTACAGGGACAGGGTTTTCTCTCTGATCACTACAATCCTACTACCAAGACGGTAAGCCTCAGTCCAGATGTATATCAGGGCCGTAGCGTGGCAGCTGCCGCCGTCGCAGCGCATGAGGTAGGTCATGCCATCCAGCATGACACATCCTACGCCATGCTTACGCTAAGATCCAAGCTCGTACCTGTGGTCAAAGTGGCCTCTGTGGCACAGCAGTGGCTACTTATGGGTGCGCTCCTCATGGCAAGTCAGATACCGCAGTTGCTGCTGATTACGATCATAGCATTTGGCATTACTACACTTTTCAGCTTTTTGACATTGCCCGTGGAGTTTGACGCGAGTAAGCGTGCGATGGTGTACCTAGATCAGTCTGGAATAGCCCGAGGTGGCGAGTATGAAGGTGCCAAAGATGCTCTCTGGTGGGCAGCCATGACTTACGTCGCAGCAGCTCTCTCCGCGCTCGTGATCCTGATCTATCTCATCCTCAGATTAGCAGGAGACTGATAGACTCAGATTCTACTTTATATCTTATTACAGACATTTACAGTCATGAGTGAAGAACTAGATATGCACATCGCCGAGGGCAAGGTACTGATGGATTCAGCACTAGAACATCTCCAGGCAGAGTTGAGAAAGATTCGCACAGGTAAAGCTTCTCCAGCTATGCTAGAAGGTATCATGGTGGACTACTACGGCACGCCTACTCCTCTGCAGCAAGTAGCTAACCTTAGCGCTCCAGATAGCAGGACGATTGCCATCCAGCCTTGGGAGAAGTCTATGCTCGCGACCATAGAGCAGGCAATTTTTCAAGCCAATCTAGGCCTCACTCCGCAGAATGATGGAGAATTTGTCCGTATAGGTATACCTGCTCTTACAGAAGAGCGCCGAAAAGACTTGGTAAAGCAAGCCAAAGCCCTAGGCGAAGATGCCAAGGTAAGCCTGCGTAGCGCGCGTCACAAGATGATGGACGCCGTCAAGCAAGCTGTGAAAGATGGATACCCAGAAGATGCTGGTAAGCGTAAAGAAACTGCCGTACAGTCTACGACAGATGAAGCAGCCAAGAAGGTCGATGACTTAGTAGCTCAGCGCGAGAAAGACATCTTGACGATCTAGCACACTATCTATGCTGGCGAGGTGGCTTTCGCCAAAAAAGCGATCTAGGCTGAATTCATCAACATATGTGAAATCTATTCCACATACTGTCTGAGCTGTAATCTACCACTTTCCCACACCGCATAGCTATAGCTGTACATCCATTCCCCGAGATTGATATAGCGGCTCGTGCCATTGCTCAGTAGGTGATCGATCATGATGTGCCTATGGCCAAATACGTAGTAATCAGCCGGGATAGTATCTAATACAGACTCGCAGTACTGTATCAGCCACTCATCCTCACCTGTAAAGGCAGGTGGTCGCGGCTCCTTCTTTCTGCTCGTGCCAGACCAAAAAGCCGCGATGCGCATGCCGATATCAGGGTGTACGGCCTGAAAGAGCCTGCGACTGATAGGATTTCTAAAGATCTTTTTGATGAATTTGTAGCCTTGGTCTCCAGGTCCCAGTCCATCACCATGCCCTATGTGCAATCTTTTGCCATCAAGCACTATAGTGATAGGATCAGGATATATGGTAGCACCGAGTTCCACTTCTAGGTAGTCTCTCATCCACATATCATGGTTGCCTATAAAATAGTGAATCTTCACACCGTCATCAGCCAGATCGGCGAGCTTACCTAGCAATCTTATATATCCGCGAGGTATCACGGTCCTATATTCAAACCAAAAGTCAAATACATCACCCATCAGATATAGATCAGACACATATGGTCGGATACTGTCTAGGAATCTCACCACTTTACGCTCGCGCTCGGCGCTAGTGTCTACAGTGTCGACTCCGAGGTGAAAATCAGATAGGAAGTATGCCGTCCTAGCGGGCATCTACGCTTCTACAAATCTATCGTCCACTTCCATCACGTGTCCACAGTTGGGACAGGTGCGTAGCTTCTCAGAAGCGTAATAGTCCTTGAATCTTGGCAGAAAGTCCTTCTCGATGTTTTGTAGACGGAAGTAGCTCTCGTGCAGCTTGGTATTGCAGTTGTCACAGTACCATTGTAGACCATCCTTATGATCATCCGTACGCTTACGCTCTATGACGAGGCCTATAGATCCTGCTGATCTGATAGGGCTGTGTGGAGTATTAGCAGGAAGTAAGAACATCTCCCCCTCGCGAATCGGTATATCTACCGCCTTGCCATCCTCTTGGATTTTCACCACTATGTCACCTTCTATCTGATAGAAGAGCTCCTCCGTTTCATTGTAGTGGTAATCTTTACGCGCATTGGGGCCAGCTACGATCATCACGATATAGTCGCCAGCGTCCTTGTAGAGATTTCTATTCCCCACGGGTGGCTTGAGCTCATCTCGGTGCTCGTCTATCCACTTCTGCAGATGAAAGGGTTTTGCTATAGCCATAGTCCTGAGTTTCCTTCAAATATAAGGGCAGCTCGATTAAGCTCAGCACGAGACTGCCAGTGGTGATCTGTGCATTTATATCAGACGTGACGATCATGTAGCACTCAGGTCAATATGCTCCAGTCACCAGGAGATAGGACGACAAAAATGTCAATCGAGCTACATGGTATATACCGATGCGCATCAGACAGCCAATCCAGCCTGATCGAACATAGCCCTGCAGCACGAGCTATGATAGTCGTAATCAATAACCACAAACTTTAAATCATACAACCATGAGATACTTCAGAGTAACAAGTCTACTTGCGCTACTAGCCTTGATGAGCTTCACCTTCACATCCTGTGACAATGATAGTAGAGCTGAAAATAAGATGGAACAAGCAGCTGACAATGTCAGTGACGCCTGGGAAGCCGAGTCAAGAGAAATAAACGATGAACTTAAAGAAATGCGCGCCAATATAGATGCAAGGCTCGATGAGATCGATAGAGATCTAGAAAATGCCAGTGATGAAGCGAGAGTAGAACTGGAGAAATCAAAAGCGAAACTGAAGCAATGGGGTGATGACATAGATAACCGCATGCACCGCATAGGCAATGATATCGAAGACGGATGGGCTGACTTCAAGTCAAGTACAGAAAAGAGAATGGAGCAGATCGAAAGAGATCTGGAAAAAGACTTCTAATCATACTCATACCCTATCCTAACCTTATCACATAACTAAAAAAAGACACAGAGCCATGAGTGCACTAGCAGATAGACTTAAAGGAAATTGGAATC
>JAHDBH010000005.1:7316-81355 GCA_020630495.1 Saprospiraceae bacterium | reverse complement strand
AGCTATTCATTGAGAAATATCCTGATCATTCCTTCGCTGACGATGCACAGTTTCAGCTAGAGACACTAGGCAAATCGACCGAGGAGGTATTGCAGATCATCATGGATCGAGCACGGGAGCGAGAAGCCCAGGGATTACAGTAGATAAATCTGCTTCTCTGCTCTAGGATTAAAGGCTGTGCCTTTCACTTTTACTTCCGCCGCTACGGTATAAGTGCTTCGAGCATTTTTAGCCAGTTTTGCGATAGATCCTATGCCCCGAAACACAAGGTTCCGAGCTTGGAATCGCTCCATTGCAGAGGGCAGCATCTCATACGCAAGAGCAAATGGCAAGCGATATTCTGACTCACCCTCAATTAATAAGGGTTCATCATAGTGCCACTCACCGAGTAAGTAATCATCTATGCGCTTATTCTTGCCGCGTCCGCGTCTATAAGTCTCTATGAATCGCACTGTCACAGCCGTGACGGTCTGAGATACAGGTGTAGTAAATACAAGATGTCCATCAAGCGTAAGCGGATCAGCCGTATTGATCCTGTCTTGGACTTCTGCCTCTACAGGCATGTCTATGGCGACTTTGACGCCTTCGATTCCCAGGACATTTTTAATTTTTCTGATCATAGGGTACAAGATAACTATCTATCCGAGCACTCACGGTGGTGTATCGACAAGTGTCGCTAGACCTTCGACGGTAAGAATCGTGCCAGCCAGCTTTCGCCTATTGGCTTGAGCCAGCCAGCTCGCCACTCGCCTACTGTCTTGACGGTATTATCATACACGATTTGATCTGAGCTGATCTCATCATCCGTACCCACGGATCTAAAATCTACCCAGCGTATGCCCTGGTCTGTTCTTAGAGCGACGCCTGTACGATTAAAAAAATCCCGTTCATAGCGCTCGCCGAGCATTTTGACGAAAGTCACCGAACTATCTATACTACATCCCGTCACGGCCGCCACGGTCTCATCTGCAGCTAGGAGGATGAAGTGTGAGTCGACCACTGCGCCTCCGGCCACTACACTCTTGCCGTGAGCCTGCCAGCTCGAGCAGAATTGCGTGAGTTCTCGATTGATCGCGAGGATATCTTGGTCAGATAGAGCCTCCTCGGTCTGATAGATCCATATGCGAGCCCTTGCGGGCAAATGCGCTAGCGGCTTAATTCCATCCATTGTTCTGTACGATCATTTCTGAGAGGTCATAGACCATGACGCTTTCTTGCTTTTCCTTTGCTTTGAGGCCATCTTCGATCATCGTGGTACAAAACGGGCAATTGACAAGAATCGTTTCCGCTCCAGTCTCCAGAGCCTCTTCTATCCGTTCTATGTTGATGCGCTTATCGCCAGGCTCATCCTCTTTAAACATCTGAGCACCGCCTGCGCCGCAGCATAGTCCACGACTACGACTTCGAGGCATCTCCTCTATCGTCTTGCCCATGGCGGTGATGAGATCTCGTGGTATGTCATATATATCATTGATCCTGCCCAGGTAGCAACTGTCATGATAAGTGACTTCGCCAGGAGCGCTTGCTACTTGCAGCCTGCCTGACTCTATGAGCTCTTTGATGAACTGCGTGTGATGCACTACCTCTACGGTAGAGCCAAGTTCTGGGTACTCGTTTTTGAGGGTATTGAAGCAGTGCGGGCAGAAGGTCACGATCCGCTTCACATTATACATCTTGAAGGTCTCGATATTCTGTAAAGCGAGCATCTGAAAGACAAATTCATTCCCAGCCCTGCGCGCTGGATCTCCAGTACAGTTTTCTTCTTTGCCTAAAATCGCAAAGCTCACCTCAGCATGATTGAGTATCTTGACAAGTGCCTTGGTGATCTTCTGTGCACGTGTATCATAACTTCCTGCACAGCCCACC
This sequence comes from Saprospiraceae bacterium, assembly GCA_020630495.1. Lineage (GTDB taxonomy): Bacteria > Bacteroidota > Bacteroidia > Chitinophagales > Saprospiraceae > JAHDBH01. The sequence goes on along the minus strand of JAHDBH010000005.1, from coordinate 79,489 downwards.
CAAAATAGGATCTCAGGCTCCTTGCCCTGCGCTGCCATATCTGACATGAATAGTACTTTATCGTCTTGTTCCATATACTCTACTATCTATGACTCCACCCAGGCATCACGCTCCTGTGGCATCTGCCATGGTGAACTGGAATTTTCTAGATTGGTAAACATCGGCGTCCAGTCCTTAGGCCCAGCGGCTTCTGTCAAGATTTCATACCTGCGGAGTTGTAATATTGGTGTCAGCGGATCTATCATGATCGGACATGCTTCTACACATGCATTGCACGTAGTACAAGCGTGAATCTCCTCACGTGTGATGTAGTCAAAGAGTGACTTGCCATCGTCCAGGTGCTTCATGCTATATTCCTCAGATGGCTGACGTGTAGGAAACAGCTTGTCATCCTTGGTGTCTAGATGGGCAGCGACCTCCTCTGTGCGGTCTCGGATATCCATGAGGATCTTTCGTGGAGACAGTTTCTTTCCTGTGATGTGAGCAGGACATACACTTGTGCATCGGCCGCATTCAGTGCAGCTGTAGGCATCCATGATCGTCTTCCAGCTCAGATCATCTATATCCTTAGCGCCAAATTCTGGCAGCTCCGCACTCATATCCGTGGTATCTTCAGTAAGTCCTAGCATAGAGCTGACTTCCTTGGTAATTTCGGGCATATTCATGATGGCACCTCTGGAGCGCAGCCGCGCAAAGTACACATTGGGGAAAGCCAGGAATATGTGCAGGTGCTTAGAGATAGGCAGATACAGGATAAATGCAAATACTGTCAATACATGGAGCCACCACCCCGCTCGCTCGAGAAGTACGAGCATGTCCTTACCTAATCCCTCAAATAGCAGCGGTGATATCAGGGAACTGAGAGCGAGATTTCCCGTATCTGGATAGTGGGTAGGATCTATCTGTTGTAGTGCCATGTCAGCACCATTCATAGTGAAGATTCCTATCACGAGCGCCAGCTCACCTAGAAGTATGAGATTAGCATCGAGCTTGGGCCACCAGCCCATGTCATCAAAGTGAAAGCGCGGAATCTTCAGCGCATTTCTACGAGCAAGAAAGATGAAGGTGGCGATCAAGGCAAGGAAAGATAAAATCTCAATGGTACTGATCAGCACGGTATACACCATACCCAGACTACTGGCAAATACCCGATGCCTGCCCGTGACACCATCTATGATGATCTCTATGAGCTCTATCTGAGTGAATAAGAAAGCGACATATATGAAAAAGTGAAAGATCGCTGGCACGATCCGCTTAAACATCTTCTTCTGACCAAATGCTACCAGCAAAGTATTCTTCCAGCGCTGGGCCTCGTCACCTGACAAATCCTCGTCCTTGCCTAGCTTGATATTCCTGTAGATTCTCTTGTACCTCATGGCAGCCACGTAGGTGACCACAATAAGTATGATGAGAAAGATCACGACCTGAAGCATAGAGGAAGGTTGTATTTTTGACCAAGGTACGGATACTCATGGAGATACTAGATCAACTCAAGACCAAATTAAAAATCAAACGCATCGCTCTGGAGATCGTAGAGAATCACATCTCCCTGGATCGTACTGTACTACTCGGAGTCAATGACAATGGATATAGCCTAGCTACGCTGCTTAGGCGCGAGATCAAAGCTATCTCAGACCTATCTGTAGAGATGGCCAGGCTGCGTATGTCACCTGCCACACCACGTACGCCTGAGCCAGTCATAGAATCTGATATAAAGCTCGATGGCAAGCGTATCATATTGGTGGATGATGTAGCCAATACTGGACGCACGCTTTTCTTTGCCTTCCTCCCTATTCTCACGCATTTGCCGAAAGGCGTAGAAGTGGCCGTACTCGTAGATCGCAAGCACAAGTCCTTTCCCGTACAGGCAGACTATGTGGGTCTCACATTAGCGACCACCATGAAAGAAAACATTGAGGTACGACTAGACAAACAGTCTTACTCGGTGCATCTGCATTAGCCTCGTGATGGTCGGTAGTGTATGTGGCGCACTTACGTGCAAATGAAAATGCCTGTAACAGATGTCGACTGTTACAGGCATTTCTTCCAGAAATAGGGAATTACTACTGAGCGATCACCTTGCGGATTTCGCGGGTATCACCTGATCGTAGCTCTACGATATACATTCCCGCTCCATGAGCTGAGAGATCAATATGATGGGTATAGGCCGCATCTCGAGACTGCTGCACTTGTGATCCTGTCACGCTGTATACTGCTATAGCATCAATGATGCGATCAGCTGTGACAGCAAACTGGGCACCACTCATCTGCATCCAAGTGGCAAATTGGCTCAGCTCTATATCACGCTGCGAGAGGATGACGCTGATGTCATTATTCGTCATCGGGAAGAGCTGGTAACCGCCCTCGTAGGGAGGAGTCGAGCCAGCAAACTGTCCACCCAGACCACGAATATTGAATATCGTGTTTTCATCGCCTGGAGCTGGCATATTACTCATCTCGGTATCATTATCTATTCTGATGGCATACTCATTGAGTCCATTTGTGAATACCACATTGAAGCCAGATCCGTCGCCTGCCCACTGCGAAGGATCGATCATACGCACACCAGATATCTCTACGTACTGGGACTCTGTATCTTCGGATAGCTCGTCTTCTGCGGCGAGGACCGTAGGACTCGCTAGGGTGTTGCCGCTGCTGAGCAGCCTGATCTCTGCAGGTCGCATCTGGATCAATCCGCGGAACTGATCCACTTGACCATCTACCTGTATCCTATCACCTTCGGTGACTGTGTAGCCAAAATTATCTGATAGCTCAAATACATTGATCCCATCATTAGCATCGTCTATCACTGTAAAGCTCAAGCCATTGGGTCGGAGGTTGATGCCATACACTATGCCTTCCACCATACAAGTGACATTGAGAGAATCCGCTACACCGTCATCATCTACGGTCGTCACTTCGCCTATAGGACGTGCTGGATAAAGCACTACCACGTCACAGTTGGCAGTATTGGCCATGCCAGGTGTACCTAGGAGTTCTCGGTCATTGATGCTTACACCAGTGCCATTGCTAGCAGCAGCCCAGCTATCTGGGAGGCTATTATCAGAGCTCAGGTCACAGAGTTCTATAGAAGCTCCTGCGCCAGCGGCTCCCTCAGAAAATCCTGGCCAAGGCGAAGCACTTCCAAAATCCACTAGATCCAGTACTACACTATCCGCATCTACCAGACTGATGGTCTCACCACCATTACTCAGTGCACCATCTGTCCACTGCCTGGACATGACGCCAAGGGTATTCATGAGTGCGGAGCTATCCTTGGATAGTACGATTGCGTCCCCTGCAGATAGCGTGATGGCTGGGAATGTATAGATCACGCCTAGGCCCATAGCGTATCCTTCGAGATTTACATCAGCGCCTCCGGCGTGTGTGATCTCGATGTATTCTAGTGAGTCTTGACCGCTCTCTGGCGGATTGTACATGATCTCGGATATGACGAGCTGCGCGGATGCAGCTGTGCATATCAAAAATGAAAGAAGAGTAAGGGTAAAGATTTTATTCATAGTTATCAGTATATGTAGTGAAAAGAGAAAATATGACCAGCCCAATATAAGAAAAAAAGGGCAGATAAGATCCTTAGGATTTCATCTGCCCTTGTCTATAGCTTGTAGCTTACTCGCTTAGTTGAAGATATAGCGGACACCTAGACGTCCTCTCCAGCGGCTAGCACGATCTTGTATACCAAATCTATCATCACCTAGTCGATCTTCTGTAAATGTGAAGAGCGGCGTGGTGCCATCAGCTGCTTGACCTTCATAATTGAGAATCTCGTAGCTGAAAGGATTACTATACTGTGTACCCCAGTCTTTATTCAGTAGATTCAAGAAATTAAATACATCAAGCGTGAGTTGCAGTCTATGGTCATTTCTATCTCCGTTGAGACCGATATTCTGCGTCAGTCTGAAGTCGAGGTAGTTAAATGCTTTTGTTCTCGCACCATTTTTCTCAGCGTACTCACCTCTTCTACCACTGAGGTAGTCATCTTCTTCGATAAATGTATTCAGAGCCTCCCACTGCTCAGCTGCAGTGGCATCATCTGTATCGATAAGGGTGATGTCATTTTCATCAGCAGGCACATAGATCAAGTGGCGCTCACGATTGGTTGCACCAGCCTCATTATTGATGTTTCTGGCATCGTATACATAGGAGTAAGGTGCTCCAGACTGTAAATTGAGGAAGAAATTGATTCCAGTATTGAACGCACCAGTACCAGACCAGTCGATCTCATAGTTCACATTAGTGAAAAATCTGTGTCCGGCAGAGAAATCAGATCTCGCTAGAGGCACATTATTTCTACCATCGACTGTGAACGCACCTCTCCACTGAGAAGAGTTCTGCGATGACGTCCCTTCAAAAACTGCTTGGGCATCACCGTATGAATAGGCAGCCGTCAGATTGAGGCCGTTACCAAATCTCTTGGAGATCTGGCCACTCACATTGTAGGTAAATCCTTCACTGGTATTACTCGCGAGATATATACCGCTATAAGTGTTATCAATATTACTTCTCGTGAAGATGGGTCGATCATCGCCACCATTGGTCCAGTTGAAATCTACTGTAGGGTCAGAGTTGACATTTTGGTAAAGGATATTATTGAGTGTTTTGGTGTAGATACCTTCAACACTAGCTGTCCAGCCATTTCCAAATGATTTATCAAGAGCTAAGCTACCTCTGAGCACTTGAGGATACTTGAAGTCTTGTACGAAGAGATCCATCTGACCACTAGGTATATCTACATCAGGATTCACAAATTGCTGATCAATATCTGGCTCAAAGGTGATAGGGAAATCTACCTGGAAAATATTAAATCCGCCAATGGTCAAGCCATTATTGGTAAACATCGCTCCAGGCCACACAAACGGAATACGACTCGTGAAGATTCCTATACCACCACGAAGGATGGTATTTCTATCACCATTTACGTCATAGTTAAATCCTAGTCGCGGAGAGAACATGATCTGTCCATCTGGAGCTTGACCTGCGCGTGCTCCTTCTAGGTCATAGAATTCTGATACAGCACCGAGCGTAGACTGATTAAACTCCACATTTTCCTTTGGATCGTCAAGTAAAAACGGCACATCGATTCTGAGGCCACCACTGAGGCTGAGCTGTCGATTGACCTGATATTCATCCTGCACATAAAAGCCTATCTGCGCAGCGCTAAATTCAGCTGCTGCAGCACTTCCATCACCTACGATATCATCTACGAGCGAATACGAGCGCGTGTAGAAATCAGGCTCTGCGTCATTGTAGAAGTCATCAATGTTGTCGTAAGTGTAGTCTCCAAAGTTTTGGCGAATAAAGAGATTGTACACTTTCAAGAATTCATTGTGAGTACCTATCGTGACCGTGTGCTTTCCTTTGTACAGTTTGAAGTTATTGGTCAATGTTAACACATCCTGATCGAGCTGATTAGCCGTAGAGAATGCTTCTGATCCAAAACGAATCTGGGCACCATTACCGTCATCAATACGGACTGACGGGAAATTTTGACCTATCGGATCTCTATCATCTCGCACAGAGGTGAATCCAATGATCAGATTGTTGCTAGAACTATTGCCAAAGGTCGATCGAAGTTCGAGGGCTGAGCTATTAGTCGTGGTAGGGAAAAATACGCCGTTGTTTTCAAAATTGACGGTACGTGTTCCCGAACCGTTAACTCGTCGCTGCTCACCCTTCACGTAGTTATGTCTAAGCACAAGCTTGTGATTAGCACTGAGATTAAAATCTAGCTTAGCAAATAATCGGACAGCATCATTAGAGCTGATCTTAGATCCGAAATTTCCAGCGTCGTAGCCATATTGATTCAGTAGGAAATCAGACAGTTGATTCAGACCTTCCTCATCAGTGTTACCTGTGTAGTCACCCACCTGAAATGGTAGTGGTGTCTCATCTTTCTGCAGCTCTGCATTGACGTAGAAAAATACTTTGTCTTTGATGATCGGTCCACCGAGACTCGCACCATAGAGCACCTGGCTAAAGTCGTCCAACGCAGTTCTAGACTCATCTGGCAGTCCGATTCGATCAGCCAGTGTACCATTAGTCTTTCCTGCGAGTGACTCATTCTGCAAGAAGTAATAGGCAGTTCCTCTCATCTTATTATCACCAGACTTCGTCACGGCATTGATCCCACCACCTGCAAATCCGCCGAGTGTTACATCGTAGGGAGATACCAATACTTGGATCTGATCTATCGCATCTATGCTGATAGGAGCTATACCTGTCTGACCACCATTGGTACCATTAGCCGCCAGGCCAAACATATCGTTGTTCACCGCACCATCAAAGTAGATAGCATTGTATCGATTGTTAGTACCAGCAATAGAGAATCCACCTCCGAATGTACCCGTGGACTGTGGTGTCAATTTTGTAAAGTCATTCAGATTACGATTGAGGGTAGGCATATTCTCGATAGCATCGCTGCCTATACTCGTACTAGCACCAGAGGTCTGACCAGCACTGAAGCGTGATGCCACTACATTGACTTCACCAAGCTCTATGCTCGTCTCAGCCATCTCTAGATTGAGGACATACTTATCACCTAGGCTGAGGAAGACACCCTCCACCGTCTTGTCTTCAAATCCTACGTAAGTACCTCTGATCGTATATGGGCCACCTACACGCATATTGGATATACGGTAAAATCCATTGAGATCAGTCGTGGTACCGTAGGTCGTACCACTGGGAGTGTGGATGGCCTCTATCTGAGCTCCGATGAGTAATTCACCGTCCACATCAGTCAGCTCACCCGTCATCTGAGCTGTAGTAACCCCCTGCGCCGATAGGCTCAGTGCAAACAAACTCAGTGTCAAGAAAGAAAGTAAGTGTTTCATTCAGTTAGTTTTTAGTTGGTGCAAAGGTATTATACATATTTGCGAATCACATATATGAATATTATCTAAAAGCAAAGAATTTTAAGAAAGCCTTGGGACACTAGCTAAGTCTCTGGCTAAGAGTCCTCTAGCGCTGCAGATCTCAGCTGCTGAGACAGATCTACACCCAGATATCTATCTATCCATGCATGGATAACATAAAGGAGCGGAGTCAGCACGATAGCTACAACTAGCTTGTAGCTGTAGTTGACAAGACAGATGGCAAGGACTCTGGATAAGTCCCATCCTGCTCCTATGTAGAAGGCTATGACAAGCACTACAAAGCTGTCTACTAACTGCGATACGAGCGTAGATCCTGTTGCGCGCAGCCACAGTTTGTTGTCACCTGTGAGACGCTTGATTCTGTGAAACACAGCTACATCCAGAATCTGCCCTACCAAGAAGGCCACCAAACTGCCAATAATGATCCACAGTCCTTGACCAAATATGCGCTCAAAAGCAAGCTGCATATCTTCTATATCTGGGCCATCAGCTCTAAGACCGCTCTCGGCGGCCCACCAAGTGTCTGGAGCTAGCGCAATCGCCCCGTAGATCATGGCAAACGCATATATGAGCAGTCCTACCGTCAGGTAACTGAGTCGTCGTACACCCTTCTGCCCAAAATACTCATTGATGATATCCGTCATCACAAATACCACGGGCCAGAGGATCACACCAGCCGTAAGACTGTAGCCTAGACCGTCTACACCTAAGATCCTCATATCCGCTGACGCCATACCCAGAGTCCTCTCAAGGCTAAAGATTTTCACTCCGATCATCTCCGCGATCACAGCATTGACGATGAAGAATCCCCCAAGAAAGATGTACAGATAGTGCGCTTTCTTTGCAACACTGTTAGCGATCACAGACTTACTCATAGCATGGCGAAGATACCTATAGATATACAAGGCGGCAGCATACGTCAGGCGGATGCCATCTATGGCATAGACCTAGGCACTACTAATAGTCTCGTATCCATAGTAAGGGATGGCAAGCCAGTACTCCTACGATCTGATCAGGGCAGCAAAGCCCTAGTTCCATCCATCGTACATTTCAGCTCATCAGCCGAGATCATAGTAGGCGATCAAGCCAAGCGGCTACTGATTACAGCGCCTGAGCGGACAATATATAGTGCCAAGCGGCTACTGGGTAAGTCCTTTGATGAGCTAGAAGAAACTCGATCAGCCCTAGCCTACTCTATCGTGCCAGGCAAGACAGAGGAAGATCTCGTCAAGCTCGCCATAGACGGGCGCTACTATAGCCCTGTGGAGATCAGCGCAGAGATACTCAAGCATCTCCGACAAGTAGTCAAGCAGAGCACAGGAGAAGAGATGAACAGAGCGGTCATCACAGTTCCAGCATACTTCAATGATTCACAGCGCCAGGCCACACGAGATGCCGGTAGGCTTGCCGGGCTCGATGTCGTCCGCATCATCAATGAGCCAACCGCTGCAGCTCTCGCGCATGGCATAGGTATAGGCGCTCATGATCGTCAGCGAGTGGCTGTGTTTGATCTCGGTGGTGGGACATTTGACGTGACCATCCTAGAGATAGATGCCGGTGTCTATGAAGTGCTCAGCACCCAAGGAGATACGCACCTCGGCGGTGATGACATGGAAGAGGCCGTGATGAGCTACTGGGTGCAGCAGTACGATCTAGGAGAGCTAGACGCGGAGGGTCGCGGTGAATTGAGGATTGCGGCGGAGGAGGTGAAGAGGGAGCTTTCGCTCAAAAGCGAGGCAGAATCAAGCTTTCGTGGACAGCAGTTGAAGCTAGACAGAAAGACTTTCGATGGTCTCATCAAGGCTATGATAGAGAGATCTATAGAATCTTGCTTAAAAGCCCTGTCAGATGCAGAGCTTACCGCAGGCGATATCGACAAAGTACTACTTGTAGGAGGCAGTACTCGTGTACCTCTCGTGCGGGATATGGTCGAGAAGACATTTGGGCGAAAGCCTGATACCAGTCTAGATCCCGATGCCGCTGTAGCGCTAGGCGCAGCTGTACAAGCCGACATCCTGGCTGGGAATAATCCAGATGTGCTCCTGCTAGACGTGACACCTCTGTCGCTCGGCATAGAGACAATGGGTCGACTCATGGACACCATCATACCGCGAAATACGAAGGTGCCCTATACCGCACGCCGGCAATACACCACCAGCGTAGACGGCCAAGTCAATCTGCGCATCAGTGTCTATCAGGGCGAGCGCGATCTTGTGGATGATAATCGAAAGCTGGGCGAATTTGTCCTCAGCGGCATACCTCCCATGCCAGCAGGCATACCCAAAATCGAAATATCATTTATCCTAGATGCAGACGGTATCTTACAGGTATCTGCCGCAGAACTGCGTAGTATGACGGTACAGTCTGTGAAGATCAAGCCATCCTACGGTATGTCAGAAGAGGAAATGGCGGAGATGCTCCTCGATTCTCTCCAGCATGCCGAAGCCGATGTGGCTCTGAGAAAAAGACTAGAGGCGATCAATGAACTACGACTACTCATCCAAGCTTCTGAGAAATTTGCCAAGCAAAATGCGGCAAATCTGTCGAGCGATGAAGCTACTCAGCTGAGCGATTCTCTATCTCGGCTTCGTGCAGTCATGGACTCCTCCGCTGATGAGATCCAAGCCGCTATCACTCAGCACGATGCAGATACCCGAGCGATAGCAGAGAGAATGATGGATGTACATATCGCGACTTCTCTACAGGGCAGGGGAATTGACAGCGCCGAGTAGTATGCTACAGATCACACGGGTCTATGTTCATCTCTAGCGTGCTACCTACCTGGACCTCAAATCCATTCTGAATATCAAAGCCATTCTCAGCTTCTAGGATTACCGTGCCGCCAGATATCGTGCCACCTGCTGTGATGGTATTCTTGGCTTTGAACGTGCCAGGGTAATCAGCCGTGCCAAGTGTAAGATTAAATCCATCGCATGGATCGCCTGGTGGGTCTCCATCGTAATTGATGGTAAAATTGTCTAGGAGGAATCCGTCTCTAAAAGCGCTCGATGGAAATCCCACGGTACTCGCATATTCAAATCTGAAGCAGACCGAGGCATTTCCCTCCAGAAAATTGAGATCGTAAGTCGATGTTCTGACCTCAGATAAATTACCGAAGTTCCACGAGATTCTATCAGAGAAAATGGTGTTGAATATATCTTGACCTCCGCAGCCACCACTCTCATACCAGTTGCTCACACCAGGGTCACCATTTTCGCCACAGTTGCCCAGCGTAGTCCAGCTGGCTCCATCATCTAGACTATACTGCATTCTCAGACCATACGGCCCTACAGCAAAGAGACGATCCATCCCTACCCGTAGTGAAAGATCATAGTTACCTTCTCCTGAGAAGTTAAATCTTGGCGAGTATAGATAACTAGTATTGGGTCGCTCTGGCGCATCAGTGGTAAGTCCAGTCTTCCATACATCTCCATCATTGGTCAGAGCACCACTTGGTACACCTCTCTCCCAAGCTGGGATTCCATCAGGCGAGTCTGCGGCAAAGTGATCAGGATTGGTCCCAAAGTTGCCACCATCTGAGGGAAAATATGGCGGATTGAGATCTGGCAGGACCGTCACAATCTTTGATTCTTGCACGCCATTACCGTTTACTTCAAGCGTCACCGTATAGACTCCATCCGATGTATAGGAGTGAGACGGAGTGGCGGATGATGAGGTAGCACCATCGCCAAATGTCCAGAGGTAGGACGTAGCTGGAGTGCCCACATGAGCGAAGTTTAACGACTCATCTTTATATCCCACGGCTGGAGAATTAAAATAGGGGCAGGCATCTATTTCTGCGACTACCAGTGCTATCACTGGTGCGCTATAATCGCCGCCTCCACAATTATTTTCTACAGACACCTCATAGATACCGCACTCATTCCATCCTGATGGGCTGATGACGATATTCTCTGATGAGGTGGTCTGCGTACTTAAATATGTGGTCGCACCTTGCTCACGCACTCTTATGCGATATGAATTATCAGGTGTGGCAGAGTATGTAATTCTGAATCCTGTGGTCGTAATCTGCGATATCACCACGTCCTCTACGGTAGGACATGGGTCAGATCCGCAGTCTGCAAGACAGGTGGATGCGTATACGTCCAGATTAGCATTTACGGTGTTCTTACTCAATGTAGACCAGGTCGAAGTATTAGTGATGCTAGGCGCCATGATGAAATTAGATCCGCCTGCATCGTGATTAGCAGAGAAATTGTGCCCTATCTCGTGGGCTGTGAGCACGCGCAGTTGCCAGGTGGTATTGGAATAGTTTTCCAGTACATGATATCGCACATTAGAGCATACAGCATTGACCCAAGCTAGGCCGATAGTACCACCAGGCAGATTTCGCCCAGTCCAGTATTGGCCAAGGTCATGAGACAGCCTAAAACCATCTGGCGACCACGCTGTAAACTGATTAAGCAAATAGCCTATATCCGTAGACGGACCTATGATGTCACATGCCTCACATCTGCTGATCACCATCTCCACGATTTCAAACTCGACACCTGACTCAAAGTTATTGGAGCCATTGTATTCATACTCTGGAGCTACGGTGTTCATGACGGCGATGATCTGATTAGTGGCATCACCTATGGTACTACCCTCATCTAGGAAGTAGTCGTAGTCGGCATAGACGGCTAGCTCTACTGTGAAGCAGTCATCTGGTCCGCGTTGCTGGCCAGATGGCAGCTCTTCAGGATTGCCTATACGTCTTCGCTCTAGCTCCGCATCTGTGGCGTGACACTTGACATCTCCTGTATTTTTGATATCTGATACATCATAGAGTGCGTAGTGTCCCTCTGGTATGCGTTGATCCAGATCACTGGCTGGCTCTATGAACATAGTGCGCTTCTTAGTCTGGATATAGCCACTGATAAATGGCCCATTGACCGTGAGTCGTATGTGACTATCTATATCATCTGATAATCGACCATAGTATGCGACAGCCTGTGCACCTATCTGCACTTTCTCACCACTTGCCTCTATAATCCTTACCAGCAGATCATCAGCCGCAATCTGGGATGGATATAATTCCATGTCCCATTTCTTCCCATCAGGAAGAGTCCAGCTCATGCGGCTTACTTCTTCTGGATCCAGGCTCTGACTGACCTGTAGGTAGTCCATCTGCACCAGGCTGTGCTCCGTGAATAACTCTGGCAACCTGGTATCGATCCGCAGATCAGATTCGGTGAGGGTGATGTTCATTTGCGCGAAAGCGCTCCAAGACAATAAAAACCCTAAGAAAAGAGCGACAATTTTTCTCATAAATGATGTTTCCAATAGATGGTTTCTAACAAATGTGGCATCTGAGCCAGCATAAGCTTAATGATAAGGGGCATAAACTAAAGGACTTACAGTTATATAACAGAGATGTTCACTCCTGGCTCCAAGGCAATACAAGCCAGCAGTCTCGTGCTATCTATCAAAAGTCATGCTATAGACAATGCGGTGAGAGACCAACCCCTAAGTGAAATATACAGAAATTTGTCCGAGCCACAACATTAAGCGTCGTCAAGTCTGATAAGATCATCATAGAGCCCCACTACTGGCCTTGCCTTTCTGTGCTGACAATGTGTGCAGAGAAGCAAGAGATCTTACTTGATATCAGCCATCACTACTACAAGCGTAGTTACATCAATCGATGTCGCATCCACGGACCCAACGGCGTACAGACTCTCACCATCCCACTGCTCAAAGGCAAGCATCAGATGACACCGATCCGAGAGCTACGCATCGCTCGTCATGAGCCGTGGCGCGATCATCATCTTAAAAGCCTCAAGACTGCCTATGGATCTGCGCCTTACTTTGACCATTACTGGGATGAGCTGGAGCAGATGTACCGTGAACCACTGGATCTTCTCATTGACTTGATGCAGAGACAGTATGAATTGCTCATAGAGCTACTAGAACTACCCATCTATGTCAGCTGGAAAGCCGAGTATCAGCAGGATGCAGGCCCAGTCACTTATGATGCCCGAGGCCTATCAAGTCCTAGATCACCTTATGCGAGTTTGCCAGCATATCCACATATATGGGATGACAGGAGAGTGTTTGTCGCTGATCTCAGCCTGCTGGATGCATTATTTCACTTAGGACCAGCTCTGCCGGACTATCTCATCAGCGCATCAGTCTTTATGAGCACGTAGACTGATCCAGTAGCCTCGCTGGAATGTGACTTCTACTCGTGAGAATCCTGCAGCATGCAGCAGCGTCTCGTGAGTGGATAAGTCATCAGGTCTGTCATAGGCATCATAGTGCTCCATGATCTCACGCCAGTCCTGAGGCGAGCCGCCCTGTTGCATGACAGTCTGCTGCCACAGCTCAAGAAAGCTGGCATGTCCCCTATCCGTCTTGTCTATCATGAGATCACTGAGCTGCAAGCGACCACCAGGTGCGAGAGCGTCATAGAGCTTGGCATATATATCTGCTTTCTCTTGAGTATCCAGATGGTGTATACTCATGCAGGCAGTAGCTAGATCGTATGACCTGGTAGCTAAATCTAGATCCTGGAACCATGACCTGTGATAATCAATGTGATGATCTGCGAAGCGTCTTTCTAGTAGCTCGACCATATCGCTCGATGCATCTACAGCGGTGATATATAGCTCATCGCTCTGGCTCAGCAAAGAGCTGATCACAGCTCCCGTACCCGATCCTAGGTCTACTACTCGCTTGACGACTGTGGCAGGCAGGTCTGCCGCGTGCTGCACGAGCCTCTCATAGTGAGGTACATACCTTCTGATCCGCTCGTCATAGTCTCGAGCCATCTCATCAAATGCTTGATCAACTCTCATCAGCTCATGAAGGTACTATAATCTCCAAGTACGCATCCGTGAGTGTAGTGTAAGTTTGCAGTAACTAATCCTAAGTATATGGCTCAGCTCATTGGCTGGTTTCTAGTCTCTATCGTGTTTTCGTTTCTCTGCTCCGTATGGGAGGCGGTGCTACTGAGTATCACGCCAGCATACACGCAGATCATGAGTAAGGATGACACTCCTGTGAGTCGTCTTCTTGTGAAGTTTAAGAGCAACATCGACCGCCCTCTGGCGGCTATCCTCACGCTCAATACTATAGCCCATACCGTAGGTGCTATAGGTGTAGGTGCCTCTGCAGCGCAGCTCTGGCCTGATAGAGATATGACCATCATACCAGGTAGATTCTCTCTGTCCTATGAGACTATAGTGGCAGTCATCATGACGCTGGCTATACTCATCCTCTCAGAGATCATACCCAAGACCATAGGTGCCAACTACTGGAAGCGTCTCACTGGATTCACTGTGCGATGTCTTAATGTGGTCATCTACATTCTCTATCCTCTGGTCATGCTGAGCCAGCTGATTACTCGTACTCTGAAGAAAGACAAGAAGAAAAGTGTCCTGAGCCGATCAGATATCAGCGCTATTGCAGATATAGGTATGGAGTCTGGTATCATACGCGAGGATGAAAACCGCATCTTTAAAAATCTCATGGACTTCCACAGCATCACGGCGGAGGACGTGATGACTCCGCGCACTGTGGTGATGGCAGCCCAGGAGGACATGTCCATCACAGAGTTTTACCAAGCTAATCCAGTGCTGCGCTACAGTCGCATTCCAGTCCACAGCGGTAGCATGGATGAACTTACTGGATACGTACTCAAGGACGAGATGCTTGCAAGCCTGATCCAGATGGAGAATGATTCACGACAGCTCAAGGATATCAAACGTGAGATGATGGTCATCACGGAGAATGCCCTTCTACCCAAGGTCCTGGACCAGATGACCAGGACCAAGGAGCATATCGCCCAAGTGGTGGATGAGTACGGCGGCACGGCTGGTGTGCTCACGATGGAAGACATCATCGAGACCCTGCTGGGTCTAGAGATTCTGGATGAGATGGATGTCACAGCGGATATGCAGAAACTTGCTAAGGATCGCTGGCAGCGCCTGCGAAAGAAGCGCTTATCTGATACACAGTCCTCTTAGTAGCAACTGATGCGCGCTGTCATCTACAGATTTCATCAGAGCATCAGTTCATTTCACGCTTGGATAGGCAAGACAGTCTCATGGTCTGTACTACTCTTAATCGCTGTGGTATGCATAGACGTGGTGAGGCGATACTTACTACGCAGCACGAGCACATGGATCATAGAGGCCGAGTGGTATATCTACTCTGTACTATTTCTTCTAGCCGCTGCGTACACCCATGTGCAGGATAGACATGTCCGCGTAGACCTCTTCTATGATAAGTTGACCGAGCTAGACCGCTCTAGGATAAATCTGGTCGGTCATCTCGTATTTCTCCTGCCGTGGTCCCTCGTGATGACCATCCTGTGTTCTCGATATGCCTGGTCGAGTTTTCTCCTGCGAGAGGGATCGCCCAATCCCGATGGGATCCCAGTACTCTATCTGCTCAAAGCCGTCTTGGCGATTTGCTTCTTCACCCTACTTCTCCAGTCCATAGCGGATATCCTGAGACATGTCGCTGACGTAGCACGCACATGGAAATCATAGCACTCATACTATTCATCAGCCTCTTCTTGCTGATGATGTATGGCTATCCCGTAGCCTACACACTTGGTGGGCTGTCTCTCATCTATGCTCTCTGCTTTATAGACTGGACAGCGCTCGAGATACTACCCACACGCTATATGAGTATCATGACCAATCAGGTCTTGATAGCTGTGCCGCTATTTGTCTTTATGGGAGTGATGCTGGAGAAATCTGGGATTGCAGCGCGATTACTCGAGACTACGGCGGCGCTTTTTGGCAGACGACCAGGTGGATTGGCGATAGCCGTGATCGTAGTGGGTAGTATGCTTGCTGCGAGCACTGGAATCGTGGGTGCGACCGTAGTCACCATGGGACTGATCAGCCTACCTATCATGCTCCGCAGAGGATACAGCCCAGAGCTCGCTACCGGTACCATAGTAGCTAGTGGGACGCTCGGGCAGATCATACCGCCGAGCATTGTTCTTGTCCTACTAGGTAGTGTGCTTCAAGTTTCTGTGGGCAGACTCTTTCGTGCAGCATTGTTGCCTGGTATAGGCCTTGTAGTCTGCTACTTATTCTATGTCATCGCCAGATCCGTGATGAGACCGCAGGAGGCTCCGTCTTTATCAGATGAGATTCTCAGCGAGTATAAGCGCTCGGGATATGGCAGACGATTGATACTAGCTTGGCTGTTGCCTCTACTCCTCATAGCACTAGTGCTAGGTTCTATACTTGCCGGTATCGCTAGCCCTACAGAAGCGGCTGGTCTAGGAGCAGCTGGTGCCATCATACTCGCCGCAGTACAGAGACAGCTCAGCCTGAAAGTGCTGCAAGAAGCCTGTAGCGAGACGACACTGCTCACTGGGATGGTATTTATGATACTCATGGGAGCGAGCTGCTTTGGATTTGTCTTTAGAGAACTGGGCGGAGATGAGCTGCTCGTGCAGGTCATCTCCTCTCATGATCTGAGCCCGAGGATGTTCCTGGTGGTCGTCATGGTGCTAGTATTTGTGGCTGGATTTTTTATTGATTTTATCGAGATCATCTTTATCATAGTGCCGATAGTGGCTCCCCTGTTTGTCTTGTATGATATGGATCTGGTGTGGATAGGCATACTACTTGCCATGAATCTACAGACGAGCTTCCTCACCCCGCCATTTGGCTTCTCCCTGTTTTATCTGAAGGGTGTCGCGCCGCCAGAAGTTACCACAGCGCAGATCTACCGAGGTGTCTTGCCTTATCTTGGTATCCAGCTTCTCTTTCTAGTGCTTCTCATGGTGTGGCCAGAGATAATTTATCTCCTCTAGTAGATGAGGATCCGTATTGTAGCCCTTCTAGGTCGTCTTTAACGTGAGGATCTAGGCACTTACGTGCAAATGTCATGTGCGTCAAACGAGAGGTCTATCCAGCTTGCTCTGGAGATTCTTGAAGCAGGCTATGATAGAGGCCTTCTGTCTTACGGCTCCATCCGCGGATGCGATTGTGAAAGTCCTGATAGGAAGCGTAGATTCTATCAGACGCCTCATCAGATGCTGTCAACTCATCCATCACGGCGGTAGCGTGTACACGCAGGACATCCAGCACTTCTTCTGGAAATTGTCTGAGCTCTACTCCCTCTTGGAGGAGTAGATTGAGATAGTGACTATTCTGAGCCTCAAACTCAGATAGTATCCACATATGCACTTGATGACAGCACGCTTCTAGGATGGACTGGAGATCCATCGGTAGGGCATCATAGACTTCCTTATTGACAAAAAACTCCATTGCCGTACCTGGCTCATGCCATCCAGGCGTGTAGTAGTACTTGGCTATCTCATGGAATCCCATGGTGTAGTCATGATAAGGACCTATCCACTCTGTGGCATCGATGATGCCTCGCTCTAGTCCTGTGTAGATCTCACCACCACTGAGCAATACGGCAGTCCCTCCAGCCTTCTGTAAGACCTTGCCACCCAGACCTGGCATGCGCATCTTGAGGCCTTTGAGATCGTCGATGGTGTTGATCTCCTTAGTAAACCATCCTCCCATCTGCACGCCTGTGTTTCCCCCTAGAAATGGCACCAAGCCTACCTCTGCGTACAGCTCGCGCCACAGCTCGTAGCCACCACCGCTGATGATCCAGCTCGTCATTTGCTGCGCATTCATGCCAAAGGGTACCGTAGCAAATAGCTGACTCGCGGGCATCTTACCCGCCCAGTAGTAACTCGCTCCGCTTCCCATCTCTATAGCACCTGTCCGCACGGCATCAAAGCAGCCCAAAGCTGGCACCAGCTCTCCAGCTCCATATACCTTGATGCGGATACGTCCACCACTAGCGTGCTCTATAAGCTCAGCAAGATAGCTAGCTCCTTCTCCGAGTACAGGAAATCCTGGTGGCCATGTGGTGGCCATCTTCCACTCGTATGACTCTTGAGATATGGAGTCGGTAGTCCTAGTAGACTTTTGGGCGCCAAGCCCCAGCCCACGCATGAGTAGCGGAAGCCCTATGAGGGTACCAGCGCCTGCTGCAAAAAAGCGACGTCTAGAAGGCTTAGTCATGATGTGAAGATACGGGAAGCCGCAGGAGAAGAAAAATGGCTGTCACAGCATCTGAACTGCGACATACTTGGGAAATAGATGTGATTTACAACTCGACAGTCAAAGCAGAATTCTAAACTTCTTCAGAGATAACTACTACAAGAATGCGTGACAGCCAACAATCCTACGAAGTTCAAATCTACTGCTACACCTCGAAATATGCAACATATTTCCAAAAAAAGTGATAAATATTTAATTCGAATCGATATGTCTTGATTATTCGCGAATCCAACCACCGTTCTGATTCACTTGACTAACTAGACCATCGGCCTACCCTGCCACGATCAACATATCCTGAGATGTCACTCATATCCGCCACAAGACGAACCTTTACAATGAGCAATTGCTTATTATTGATATCTAATCAATCTAAACTCACAGTATGCGTATCAACATCCAGAATCAAGCCGAGGTAAGTACAAGATATACAGAGAAGATAGAGAATCGCCTGACCAAACTGGAACGCTTCTACGACAAAATTGACTATGCTGATGTGCATATCACATCAGAGGGAAGTAGCGTGACGACCTATCGCATCGCTCTGCGTGTGGGCGTGCCTGGACATGATGTCGTCGTCAAGCAAAAGGGCGACAAGATGAATAAACTCATCTCAAATGTCATGGAATCTGCCAAGCGCCAGATGAAAAACCTCTTCAAAGACTAGCCGCCTGAGTCAGCTTAGGCAGCATCCCTCAGCTTCTCGCTATTGAGCTTCTTCTGATAGCGACCCTGCACTATATCTGTGACGACCAGTACTACGATCACAAAGTAAAATGTCGTCTTGCTCATAGGTGTGATCGGATTACCCAGGATCTTCATATGTGCTAGATGGCCTCCCTCTGTGAGGAGCATGATCCCTACTACAAAGAGGATAAAGAGTCCCAGCACCTCATAGAGACGATTTTTCTTGAGGAAGGTGCTCACCTTCTCACTGAGCCAGATCATCAAGATACCACCTATGACGATGGCCGTTGCCATCACCCAGAACTCATCTGTAAGTGCCATGGCACTGAGGATAGAGTCAAATGAGAATACCACATTCATCACTATGATCATGAAGATGATAGAATTGACAGATCTGGGCTTTTCCTTCACATCATCATGCACTTCCAGGGACATCATATGCCAGATCTCTTTGGTCGCTGTCCATATGATGAATACACCTCCGCCGAGGACGATCAGACTATGCAGTGTAAAGTCGCCATAGAAGCTCTTATCGCCATGTATCTCAAAGAGCGGCGCTTGTATCTTATCTATGAGCGTGACCAGCAGAAAGAGCAGCGCTATGCGAAACACTATCGCAAGCCCTATACCGATCTTGCGCACATAAGATTGCTTCTCTACGGGCGCCCTACCCGACTCTAGCGAAATGTAAAGTAGATTATCAAATCCCAGTACAGCCTGAAGCATGATCAGCATTATGAGTGATACAAGATTTTCTACCGAGAAGACACTTTCCATAATTTACCTATGATTATAACTGCGAAGATACTTCACACTAGATCTAGGTAGCTACTTAGAGATAAGACTCTCCATCAGAATTCTCCGCCACCATCTATAGCGCCGCCGCCAGTGCTGCGACCACGTTTCTTCTGCTGTCTCAGGCGATAACTCAGCTGCAAGATATAGCTCCGAGGTCGCCATTGCATCAGACTCTCAGAGTATAGATCATCTGTGTCGACTATGGAGCGACGCAGGCGTGTATTGAGCAGGTCACGGATGGAGAATGATATAGTGCCTTTCTTGTCCCATATATCCTTGGACACACCCATATCCCAGCTGTAAGAACTCAGCGATCTACCCTGTGTGGTATTGCGCGGAGCACGGTAATTGAAGCTAGTCTGTAGATCTAGTCCATCCTTGAGCTTGGCGGAGATCATCGTCCTTCCACTGAATGTGGTGGCCTCTGCCGTCAGAGTCTGCCCCTTGTATTCGCCTTCTCTGCGAGAATTATAAAAGTTACCATTAATATTCCAGCTGAGTGAAGGAGAAAATTCGATATTGGCATTCATCTCTATTCCGATGGCATTTTCTACGGAGAGATTGACGGGAATGATAGAGGTGATGCCAGCCTCATCTATTTCTCGGACGCGCTCCACTACATCAGTCCGATGACGATAGTAGATCGATGTAAGGAAGGTACCCTTATCAAAAAATCTCAGATAGCCCAGTTCCCCTGAGTTAGTAAACTCTGGATTGAGGTCGGGATTACCTTGAAATCTGACTCTGCTATCACTGAATGTCAAAAAAGGCATCAAGTACCAGAAGCGCGGTCTGCTGATCCGTCGTGAATAGCTCGCCTGCAGCTGATTGGATTCATCCAGCTTGTAACTCAAGTGCGCTGTCGGGAAGAGACTGTAGTATTCCCGCTCATTTACGCTGCCAGACTCCAGTAGCTCGGTAGAGATGCCCGTGTACTCCATGCGAGCGCCCAGCTTGTAGGAGAGCTTGTGCGTTTCATCGGCGTATGTACCATAGACAGCGTAGACGGCTTCCTTATAGGCTAGCTCATCATTGAGACCATCCACGATCTGGTAGCCGAGCTCATCATCCAGTTGCTCTACGGTAAAATCGTTGCTCACGCGCCTGCGCTCACCGCGTACACCGATCTCCAGATCACGACCTTCACTCACAGGATGGACATAGTCTGACTGCAGTAGCCATCGCCACTGGTCCTGCGTATTGGTGGAGCGCTGCTGGACCTCATCAGCAAAGTTGTCTATGGCCTCATTGTACTCAGATCTCTCCGTCTCGTCATTGAGCGCGTACTGAGCATCTAGAGTAAGTTTTTGGCCCTTTCGGGCAAATGTTTTGGTCCAGTTGTACTGCAGCTCGATATCATCAGAGGGCTCCTCTTCGCGATCTGTGCGTATGGATTCTCTCAATACATTGCCCATGTCATCGAGATCTTGATAGACGATACTGGTGAAGTTGTTGCCATCCGCCTTGCGATACATTCCGCTCAGGGTAAAGGTGTTCTTATCATCAAGGAAGTACTCTGTGCCAAACTGGAAGCTCCCAGAGAGCTGTTCGCGTGTTCTAGTACTTGTACTCCTAAAGATTTCTTCTGCTCCAGGCTTTAGGGTGCGCTGAAAGGTGTTTCCTCTACCTGGAGACTTGCGATATCTACCGCCAAGATTGGTAAAGAGATTCCATTTTTTCCTGCGCCAATTGAGATTGATTCCAGCACTGAGATTCTCTGGGTAGCCCAGAGCCAGGTCAAAAGAGCCATTGAGACCATCATTCTTTTCTTTCTTGAGTATGATATTGATGATACCAGCCTCTCCCTGGGCTTCATATTTAGCGCCAGGATTAGTGATCAGCTCTACCTTCTCGATCATACTGGCCTGGATGGACTGCAGGGCATTGCTACCCTCTAGACCTACTAGACCGCTGGGCTTTCCATTGATCAATATGCGGACACCATTACTACCTCTGAGACTCACTGTGCCATCTATGTCCACCTGGACCGATGGCAAGTTATCAAGGATTTCCTCTGCAGATCCACCAGCATTGCTGATATCAGAGCCTACATTGTAGACACGCTTATCGAGATTAAACTGGACGGTACTTTTCTCTCCTTCCACCACGATCTCATCCAGCTCTACAGTACCCGCGCCCAGTCGCACTGTACTGAGGTCTACATCAGCATCTATTACATTGATACCGCTGATCGTCTCTGTCTGGTATCCGATATAGTCAATCATCAAGTAGAAGCTACCAGAATCAGATGGTATAGCGAAGGCGCCATCCATATCGGTATCTGTACTGCGGATATAGCCGCTGTCTTGAGCATTGAATAGTGAGATGGTCGCAAAAGCTATTGCTTCATCAGTGTCAGATAGCACAAGTCCAGAAATCTGATACTGTGCATGGGCCAATGTGGCGGAAAGTCCGATACTGCATACTAGGATCAACTTATAGAGAAATACAGCTATTCGCATCTTCTCCCAACCATCGCTGATATGATATGTTCACTCAGCATGAAACTACTAAAGCGTGTCCTCATCTTTACGCTTAGCGCACTTGCCCTGATAGCGATAGGCCTGTTAATCTGGGGAATGATCCTGCATAAGCCTCTACCTACGGATACAGTAGACAAATCGGCCGAGAGCATGGCCCAGCGCATGGAAGCTGCAGTCAATCAGGACGCCTGGGCCGCAACCAAGTACGTATCATGGAACTTCACTGGAAGGAATAAGTACGCCTGGAATAGAGAAGATGATGTGGTCATCATAGAATGGGAAGATAAAGAAGTCAGGCTAAGAACTAAGACTCAGGAATATACGGCCTTCTCTGGTGGTGAAGAGCTCAGTGGTGATGCAGCCGCAGACGCCTACGATCATGCCTGGAGCATCTGGTGTAATGATAGCTACTGGCTACAGCCTATAGAGAAGATCCGCGATCCTGGTGTGACTCTATCAGTAGTACAGCTCGATGATGGCAAAGAGGGTCTGAAAGTCACGCACGACTCTGGTGGGGTGACCCCAGGAGACAGTTATGTCTATCTCTTGGATGAAAATGGTCGACCCTACGAGTGGCGTATGTGGGTAAGTATCATTCCAGTAGGCGGCATGGCATCGAGCTGGTCTGGCTGGAAGCAGATCGACAGTGGAGCATGGATATCCACGGTACACAGTATAGCTGGCAAGGATATAGAGTTTATCCAAGATCTTGCATCGGGAGATGCTCCAGCAGACATAGGCAGGAGTCCACATGATTTTGAGCTATAAATCCCATCCATCATCTCAATAGATCTTACATTTACTCAACACATATACTCGCACTACACATGGACATATCAGATATACGCAAAGAATTTGCTTCCAGAGCCTCATCAGTACCTGCTATAGGCAAGAAACTCAAGCTCATGATTGATGATGAGCCAGTCATAGTAGATGGCACGGGTAGCGAAAACCAAGTGCGAGGCGTAGATGAAGATGCCGATTGCACTATAGCTATGAGTATGGATAGCTTTCTCAAGACAGTGAAAGGCGAGCTCAATCCTATGATGGCCGTCATGACAGGTAAGATCAAGGTAAAGGGTGATATGGCTCTAGCTATGAAGCTCAAGGACTTACTCAGCTAGGTCAAGATTTCCCTTACTACTTCTGCTTCACTGAAGCGCTTAGCGTCCTCTTAGTATTCATGTCAGCTACGCATGGGATGAGGGCTATCTCGAGCCAGTAATCTAGTACTCGATGCACCACAGATTGCAACTCCAAGAAGTACATCGGCTTAGCTACGATGGTATTAGCTCCAGCGTCGTAGATGTGCGCGAGCCGCTCAGGATCTTCATGTTCGATATCAGACGACCACGCTATGATGGGTGGACAGCCCTGAGATGTCTCGGCAGAAATCGATGACAGCAACTCTGTGCCAGAGACCTTGGGTGTAGCCATATCCATGAAGATAAGATCTACCTCAAAGTCTCTCTCTCGGAGGTATGGCAGGACTTCTGATCCATCACTGAGGACGTGGATAGAAAGCTCTGGTCTTTGACTTGTATTCAGCGCTTCGATAATCAAGAGGATGTCACCTGGATTATCATCGACTACTAAAATTTGCTCCATGATGATATAAAGGTAACTAACCCGAATGATATTTTAGCCCAAGATTCAAATTCCTGACAAAAAGTGTAATTGAATTACAATTGAGCTATATACTCTGTAAGGCTATCATCTAGCTGAAGATCAAATTTGCTTCTGATTCGATCTCTGATGACTGTGATGGATTTTTCACTGACTCCGAGCATTTCACTGACAGTGGCTGTATTCATGCCCATCTTGACATAGATGCAGTGCTTGATATCCTGTACAGTAAGGCCGGGGTACTTGAGCTGCAGCTTCGGGAGAAGGCCTGGGAAGACCTTCTGGGCGTATACCTGCATACCTTTCCAGCCTATATCCTGTCTACTTAGCTCTGACATCCTAGATTGGAGCTCTAGAGCTTTGGCTCTCAGATGTGAGTCTGACTCAGCATGCGTGACCAGCGACTCTATCAGAGTAAGTAGGTCTCTGAGTTGATTCTGGATACTCTGGTGATCTGACTCATAGGCAATGAGCTGCATGGAGGCTAGTTGAGAAGCCTCGCTGAGATTACCTTCGGCACTGCCTACTATCTGCTGGAGTTTAGCAATCTCAGATTTCTGGATTTCTACCTTTTTGTTGAGTTCATTGACCTTGCCTATCTTACTCTTGAGGCCCATGTACGCCTCAGAGGACTCCATTGCCCTTTTCACACGGACTTGAAGATCGGTCTGATCCACCGGCTTAGAAAGAAAGTCTACACTGCCGTGATCAAAGGCTTGCTTGCGCACTTCTTCTTGTTGCATACCTGTGATCATAATGACTGGCGTGCCCTTGATGTCAAATTGCTGATCAATCTCCTTGAGCAACTCTAAGCCATTCATCTTTGGCATTTGCCAATCCAGCAAAATCACGTCTGGCACCTGGCGTGTGAGGAGCTGCGATGCTTCGTCTCCATCACTGGCTTCCATAAATTCATATCCCTGGTCATCGAGATATTCTTTATAGAGCATTCTATCAGATTCGTAATCATCGATGATTAATATTCTCTTCGTCATATCAACTTTTGGTTTTATGTGAGGGCAATATCTTGGTTCGTACTTCTCCAAATCCGACTCTGCAATCATTATTTTGGGCGAAAGCCCGCATGATCACGCGATCACCGTCGTGGATAAACTTCCGCTTCTGTCCACCTACTAGTTCTACGTCTTTCTTTCCAGCCCAGCTGAGTTCGAGCATAGATCCAAAGGAGGACTCCGTCGGGCCGCTGATGGTGCCAGAAGCTAGCATGTCCCCTATCTGCATATTGCAACCATTTATCGTATGGTGTGCCAGCTGCTGGGCCATGTTCCAGTAAAGGTGTCTGTAGTTACTACGCACTATCGTAGTCTCATCCATGTCATCAGGCTGTATAGCGACCTCAAGGGATATATCGTAGTGGCGATCCCCCTCATACTTGAGATATGGCAATACCTCTGGTGACTGAGCCGGACCTGGTACGCGAAACTTCTCTATAGCGTCCAGTGGCACGACCCACGGACTGACTGAGCTGCCCCAGTTTTTGCCCAGAAATGGTCCGAGAGGAACATATTCCCACTTCTGTATGTCTCGGGCTGACCAGTCATTGAACAAGACCAATCCGAATATATGATCATCAGCATCTGCCGTACTGATAGGTCTGCCTAGTTCGTTGGCTTTACCGATGATGAAGGCCATCTCCAACTCAAAGTCGAGGAGTCGACATGGTCCGTATACGGGAGTCTCCGCGTCCTTGGGCATCTGCTGGCCACAGGGTCTGTGCAGATCCGTACCACTCACCACTATGCTACTCGCCCGTCCGTGGTAGGCTACGGGCATATGCAGCCAATTGGGCAATAGAGCATTCTCAGGATCTCTAAACATCTTGCCGACATTGGTGGCGTGATCTCTAGAAGAGTAGAAGTCCGTATAATTTGGCACTCGTACAGGCAGTACCATCTCGACATCGCTCTGAGAAAGGAGTACCTGATGATCTCGTAGATAAGACTGAACATCAGTGAGCTCGCGTGTCAGATATTTTCTGACTTCGCGATGCTTGGCAGGGCCTTGAGCGATGTAGTCATTGAGCACTGGACGTGCAAATACCTCTGCTGGTATCTTCAGCTCCTGCTGGAATTGCTCTATATGAGCCACGGCTGTCATGTCTATGACTTGATCACCGATAGCGACCCCTACTCCATACCTTCCGTCATATCTAAAGACTCCGTAGGGAAGATTATAAAGACTAAAGTCTGATGTATGGTCATATTCTATCCAGCAATTGTGCATGTCATCAATTTATATACTTATGGTATCGGAGTCCACAGGCGCCAAGATACACTTGAGCTCATCTATGTCTGGTGTAATTTTTATCTGGCAGGCTAAGCGACTATGATCCTCTACGAAGAATGCTTGATCTAGCATATCCTCTTCGGAGTCACTGGGCTCGTCGAGCTCATGATCTGAAGTGATGTAGACATGGCAAGAAGCACACAGTGCCATACCTCCACAGATCCCTTCTACGGGCAGTGCATAAGCCTTGCACAGTTCCATAAGATTGAGATCTACATCAGTAGGAGTGACTAAGGAGTGCTGCGCACCCTCCCGATCTTCTACGTATATGGTGATATCTCTAGGCACTTGCTGGCGACGTATTTAGGAGTTTTTCATCAATCGTGATGGTAAAGGTAGTTCCGGCATCAGGCACACTCGAAACAGTGATACTGCCCTTATGTTTTTTTACGATTTTGGAGCTAATGGCGAGTCCAAGACCTGTGCCCTCGTATTTGTCATGAGAATGAAGCTTTTCAAATATCTGAAAGATCTTTTCACGATACTTTTCTTCAAAGCCTATGCCATTATCCGATACAGTGATGACGTAGGCACTACCTGTCCTCTCTAGTTTGCAGTGAATCTCTGGTGGCACGTCTACTTTGCAGAACTTTATGGCGTTGCTTATGAGATTTTGTAAGACGATCTTAAGCTTGGTCTTATCTCCTAGAAGCACTTCATTCCAGCCATGAAACTGCAGCGATCCGCGCTTGTCTACGATCGCATGATCAAACTCCTCATGCAACACGGACTGCAGCGAGTAGGCTTCAAAGCTCTCTATCTGCAGATCCTGGGTATTGACTCTAGAAAAGAGAAGCAAATCATCAATAAAAGCGAGCATATTGATTGAGCTACGCTTGATAATGTCGAGATACGTCTGCGCCTTGGCATCCATCCCTGATCGATACTTCTCATCCAGAAGATTAGAAAAACTCATGATTGCTCTGAGAGGTGCTCGCAGATCGTGAGAGGCAATGTAAGCAAAGTTTTCTAGTTGCAGATTTGACTCGATGTACTTTTCTAGGGTCACATTGGTCTGATCTAGGAGTGCCATCTGACGCTTGATCTCACGCTCCTGATGGACTCGCTCTGATACATCTTCTAGCACTCTGATGAATATCACTTTGTCCCTTAGCGTGATGAGCTGGAGTCGACATCTAAATATCAGCTGTTCACCATCGATTTCCATCTGCAATTCCGCTTCAGAAAACCCATCTTCATCAAGCTCTAGTGCGATATTCTGGTACTCCATCGAAAGATCACTGGGCTCTGCCTCAAAATCAAAGAGTAGATCACCTTGTCCAAAAAGCTTACTTGCACCCCTACTCTTCAGATAGCGCCTCATATTATCATTGCGATACTGTACTACACCTCTGGGTCCATTGCCCGTGACTTCCAGAATTTCTATGATATCAATTCCCAGTCTGGAGATGGACATGAAATTTTCAAGCAGTTGATTTTTTTCAATATTCTCTGATAGGAGTCTGTACCGTCTGTCTACATCTACCAAGAAGCAGATATAATTTTTCTTATCATCAATCTCTGTTTCAATGAGCTTCAGCTCATACCAGAAGTATTCTCCTGAGGGTGTCTGATAGTGTTGTAACTGTCCAAATGTTCCAGGATAGGATGTATCTAAGGCATTGGATGAACTTGATGTGCTATCTATATCAAGATACTCTGTGAGATCACTTCCGATCAGTACTTTGTCAGAGGATAGCTTTAGTAACTCCCTAGCTCTTTCATTAGCATCCATTACAGTTTTGCAATCAGAATCCAAAATGATGATGCCATCTGAGCTATTTTGAAATATCGATTTGTAGGATGTTCTACTGGATTCCAGCTCTCGCTCTCTCTTCAGTAATTCTGTGATATCTCGTCTTATTTCCAGATATCCTATGATCTCAAATGCATTGCGTATGGTAAGGTAAACTGCTTGATATCTAGCAGGACGACCTTGCTTGTCTTCGTCATCGAGCTCCACCTGGTAGGCGCCACGTTTCTGAGACTCTATGAAATTTTGCTTGTAGTCTGATGGTATGCGATCGTATCGCTTATGAGACAAGCGCTTATCTAGATCTAGCACTACGCCATACATCCGCAGATAGCGCTCACGCGAGGCTTCATTGTAGAGCTGCACTTGGTAGTCAGCATTGAGTATAAGAATCTCACTCGGTGTTGCTGCGAGGAGGCCTTGGAGGTAAGAGGCCGTCCTAGCTAGCTCTTTTTGAGTAGCGGTTTCGGAGGTGATATCAGTGAATACCGCCAGGTACTCTCCCTGGATGGCAACATCGGCAATTCTTGTCACACGACACATCACATCGATCGACTCACCATCAGAAAGCATAAATCGCGTGTAGTAGTTGATAACTCCTCTCGGATGGTTGTCCACCAGCGCCAGATCGGTGTTGGCGCGATCCGTTTCGGCTACGATATCGTGCCAGTTAAGTCCTACTGGCTCATCTCCATGATATCCTAGAATACTTCTGGCTGTAGCTGAATTAAACACCACCTGACCACTACTGTCCAGTGCGAGTATACCAGAGGGAATGGAATCTACCAGACTCCTGAAGCGACGCTCGCCACGCTCGAGCTCTTGCATGTAGCGTATCTCCTTCTCCACATCTCGTACACCTAGCGAGACGACGCCGTCATCGCTCCTATAGAATCCTATCACTTGCGCTTGGAATGATCGACCATCTCGCCTCTCACAATGAACTTGCAATGACGCATTGGGGTCTGATCGGGAATTCCACATCTCCTCTAGGTCCTGTGCATTCGTCACGTCCTGGAATATGGCATTCACAGTAAGATTTTCACATAGTGTCTCTCCACCCAGCATATGCAAGAGAGAATTGTTGGCCGCTATGACTTTGCCACTCTCATAGTCCGCAGACAACAGTCCATCAGAGCTCTTCAGATAGAATGATTGATACTGGACCAGAGAGCGTCTGAGTTCCATACGCTCTTGCTCACCTACATGATAGACCCAGTAGGAAACCTGTACCAGTGATACAGCGCCGAATATGGCGACAAAGGCTTCAGTAAATTCTTGATTTTCGCGCGGCACAAATGGCGGAAACGGTATCACATACTGCACCACAATCATATATATCACCACAGAGATAAGCAGGGCGTACGGTACGGTGATACGCTCACGGTCGTGCTTATAAATGAGAATCTTGATGACAGCTCCGATAGCAAAGAGAAATTCTAACTTAATCTCGGGATAGGCTAACTGAACATAGAATATCAACGGTATCAGACCATAGACACTCGTGATAAATTCCCACTGGCGCTTACCTGTGTAGTGGAATATCAGACATGCGCCAAAATTGACTATCGCCAACAAAAACACCTCTACGTATCGATAGGACTCCTCCATCATGATAGAGTATATCACGGCAATCAATACGGCCATGATGAATGACCCCCATGCGGCACGGCGCTGAATCCGTCGTACTGCCTTCAGGTAGGTATTACTCGTTGAAAATGGTAAACTCGATACAGACATGCCGCAATATTATCAGAAGTTCTCACACTCACGGGAGCTCATCCCATCAGAAGCTTACACTTCAGATACACAGAGCTAAAACCTTGCACCGTACCAACTGTTCTATAAAGTGTGATCCGTAAGAGAAATCTGAAGTTTTCATTTCCTGCTGGAACCTCCCGAGGAGTCCTGCTGGAAAAGCCAAGCTACTACATACTTAGCGATGATCTGGAGCATATAGGCGAGTACTCATATATCGATGGGCTGAGCCCTGATCCCTTCTCAGATGCGGCATCATACATGCGCTCAGATCACAGCATACAGGAGCTCATCAGCATCAGTCCCGCCGCTGCCATGGCAAAAGAGTGCTATCAAGACTGGAGCCTAGAAGCCAGTACGACGTGGATGCAGGATGGACAAGGCATCGCCATCAATGGTCTGGTATGGATGGGCGATTATGAGACTATGAAGAGGCGTGTCCGCCAAAAGCTAGTCGAAAACTATCGATGCATCAAAATAAAGATCGGCGCCATAGATCTCTCTGATGAGCTAGATATACTGTATAAGTTGCGATCAGAATATCCAGCCACGGATATCCAGATACGTGTGGATGCCAATGGTGCATTCTCTGGACGATCCTCAGAAAAACAAGGTCTACTGAGACTACTTGACACTCTCGCACAGCTACAGATACACAGTATAGAACAACCCATCCCGCCAGGCCATATAGATGATATGGCAGAACTCTGTACTATCAGCCCGGTGCCCATAGCGCTAGACGAGGAGCTTATAGCTATGAGAGATGATGACCCCAAGTGTGCTCTGAGCAAGATCATGCCGCAGTATATAGTCATAAAACCCAGTTTCCTCGGCGGTGTGGCTGCAAGTGAACGATGGATAGCAGCTGCAGAATCTCTAGGAATAGGCTGGTGGGTTACTTCAGCGCTAGAGTCTAATGTCGGCCTCTATCATATCGCAAAGTGGGTCAGCACACTGACCATTCCACAAGGCATGTACCAAGGCCTAGGAACTGGTCAGCTCTTCACTAATAATATCAGTTCACCCATGTACATAGCTGATGGACACTTGAGATACCAGAGCAGTGATGTGTGGAACTTATCAGAAATCCACTCTAGTACATCGCTATGATCATAGATTGCTCCCTGCTGAGTCCAGCATATATCGATGGATTACTAGGAGACTATCCTCAAGAGTGGCAGCAGGCTATAATCCACTGCGTACACGACTACCTATCTCAAGGGTCAGATGAGTTCAGCTTTACCACTAGTGGGAGCACGGGCTCACCGCAGACAGTTCTGCGCACTCGAGCGATGATCCAGGAGAGTTCCCATAGAACTGTACAATGCTTTGAGCTAGAGCTTTGTCGTCATGCTCTACTCTGCTTACCTGTGCGATATGTAGCTGGACGCATGATGATCTACCGGGCCATAGAGCATAAGTGGATACTCTACTGTCTAGAGCCAAAGACGAAGCTTCCCATAGATGAGTCATGGAAAATCGACTTTGCTGCGTGTATCCCACTGCAGGTAAGACACCTCGCGGCATATGGCGCTATGAAGCAGATTGAAAAGATGATCATAGGTGGTTCTCGGATCAGTACAGGATTGCGAGACACCTTGTCTAGCACAACTACACAATGCTTCGAGACCTATGGTATGACAGAGACGCTCACCCATGTAGCTTACAGATCTGCTGTGACAGACGAGGTGTTCGAAGCTTTGGATGGGGTAACTTTTAGTAGCACTAGCCAAGACGCGCTCGTGGTGCATGATCCTATCTGTGGCGACTATGTGACGACGGATATAGTCGATCTACATAGTTGCACAAGCTTTTCTCTCCTAGGTAGAGCAGATCGCGTTATCAATATGGGCGGTCTCAAGATTCATCCAGAAACCCTAGAACGAGTCATAGAACCTCTCGTGGAGGGCAATTATTTCATAGCCAGGCAAGAGGATCCCGAGTATACAGCGATTCCAGTCCTATACGTAGAGAGCGCAGATGACGCACTGCGAGTACAGCAGCATTTGTCCGAAAGGACCCTACGCCCTCGAAAATACTATATAACCACCATGAAATTTACCCCTACAGAGAAACTCATCACACGTCCAGATGCATATCCAGACGCTCAGATAATCCACATCCACTAGCTGCCTATGCGACACATCGTATGACAGAATCTCTCATCATATCATACCCTGATCAGGATGGTTTCTCAGCCTATTGCCTAGCTCAGTCGCGAGCAGGAGCCCTGCGCCTCTGCGACTGGAATGGAAAGACTACGTGCTATGACATGACTCCCATCTCGCTCGAGGAAATCAAGCCACATGATCTCGACAAAGCACCAGTAAGGCACCTAGCTACAGCTACAGAATATGCTGAGCTAGTAGATGAGGTCATCACAGCCCTCCAAGCTGGTGGCGCTGACAAGGTCGTGCTATCGCGTGTACATCGCGTGCATAGATGCGTGCAAGATGTCCAGGCGGCACTCGAGAGACTCAGATCGACGCTGCCGACTGCGTGCGTATTTCATCTACATACATCCGCTCACGGAAGCTGGCTATGCGCATCTCCAGAGCTCCTCCTGCGTAAGCGTGGTGCCCTGTATAGTACTATGGCTCTAGCCGGCACTCGATCATGGCAGGAGTCTGAGCTCATCTCCTGGAGTGAAAAAGAACTGCAAGAACAGGCCGTAGTCGCTAACTATATTACGGCCCTATGCGATAAGGAGCACTGGCTCTACGAGACATCAGCGCTCTATACGAGGCGAGCGGGCTCTGTGGCACATCTCTGCACTGATATATCGATCAAGTCTGAAGCGGACATGGAGAGCATATTATCTGCACTGCATCCTACCCCTGCGATCTGCGGCTTACCTCTGATCGATGCGCGGCGAATCATAGACCAGGTAGAAAAGCACGATCGCGAACTTTACTGCGGCTACATGCATATCGAGAATCCCTATCGATCAGAGGCGTATGTCATCCTACGATGTGCAAGACTCTACCGAGATGCTGTAGATGTCCATGTAGGAGGTGGCATCAATACCATGTCTGTACCCGAAGACGAATGGCACGAAACTGTGCTCAAATCAAGATCCATCATGAGCGCTATAGAAGTATGAAGTACAGCAAGAAGGACACTGCGCAGCGACTCGCTTATATAGCCTCGCGCCATGGCGTGAGGCAAATGGTATTCTCTCCTGGATCGCGTAATGCCCCTTTGGTCATTGCTTTCCATGCTATCCAGGAGATCGAGTGCAGAGTCGTTCCTGATGAGAGAGCAGCTGCATTCATAGCCATGGGCATGGCTCTGACTACTGGTGAGACAGTCGCTATTGCATGTACATCTGGCAGTGCAGCTATCAATTATGCCCCCGCCATCGTAGAAGCCTATCATCAAGGCATACCCCTACTGGTCATCACGGCAGATAGACCTGAGGCCTGGATAGATCAGGGAGCTGGCCAATCAATGGATCAAAGAAATGTCTACAATAACTACATCAAAGCGAGCTATCAGCTTCCATCCGAGCCACATTCCCCCACAGACCTGTGGCATATAGATCGCATGATCAATGAGGCTCTCATCACTGCTCGGGCACATACGCCTGGGCCTGTGCATATCAATGTTCCGTTTCATGAACCTCTTTATGAGCACACCCAAGACTACGACTTCGCAGATGTGAAGGTCATGCGTAGATATGCATCGACTAGTGGATCAGCTATCCCTTCAGTCCTAGCTGAGCACGGTCTAGCGCAGACATGGAGCACCCATGCGCGCAAGATGATCGTGGTAGGGCAGCTAGAGCCTGACCCACTACTATGGGATCTATTGCGATCTATATCAGAAGACCCATCAGTGGTCATCCTGACTGAGTGCACATCCAATGTCCCATCCGATATAGGCATTCCATGCATAGACCGCTTCCTCATGTCCCTTGATAAAAGCGAGATTGCAGATTACTATCCCCATCTATTACTCACTCTTGGGCAAGCTATCATCAGTAAAAAGCTCAGAAAATTTCTGCAAGAGGCGCCTGATTGTGAGCACTGGCAAATTACCAACGAGATCCCTGGGAAAGATCGATATCAAAAACTGACAGCCTTGCTCGCCTATCAGTACTCTATAATCCTAGAGGAGATCAGATCGATGCCGGCTGTGAGTTCTGAAGCGGACTATGGTCTGAGTTGGTATGACCGTCATCAATTACTTGAGTCAGTCCACGTGGAGCATCTCAGGACTATAGACTGGTGTGATATGTGCGCTATGCATCTGATATTCCAGGCGATTCCAGCAGATGGAGAAGTACACCTGGCAAATAGTAGCCCTGTGCGGTATGCGCAACTGTTCTCCCAGAAGGAGGATGTGATCTTTCGATCAAATCGCGGCGTGAGCGGCATAGACGGATCTAGTTCTACAGCCGTGGGTGCGGCCATCGCTGCGCCAGATAGGATTGTCACTTTGCTCACTGGAGACATCAGTTTCTTCTATGACAGCAATGCCTACTGGCACCATTATCTCCCTCAGAATCTACGGATTATCCTAGTCAATAATGGCGGCGGTGGCATCTTTCGCATCATTGATGGTCCAGATACGACCGATCAACTGGAAGACTACTTTGTCACAGCGCATAAGCGAGATGCTAGACAACTATGTGATCATCACAAGATAAACTATCGAAAGTGTGACAGCTCGGTCTCCACTAGTGAAGGTCTCACATGGCTCTATGAAGAAGTAGATCAGTGTGCCCTACTCGAGATGGATACTCAGCATGTGATGAGCGAAAAGTACCTCAAGGCATATTTCAGTGCTCTTTATCGTGGGTCACGCTAGAAATTGAGCGGCCCGTCAACATTATTTCTTCTATACGGTAGATTGAGGAAGGAGAAGGAAGATGGTTTGACCCTGATATAAAAGTTAAATGTGCCCCTAAATGGCTGCCAATCCATACCCAGCTCCCAACAATGCAAATCGCGATACACACCAAAATCTGGGAACGTGAGCTGATCACGCAGAAAATTATAGCCTATGTTTCCTACTCTCAGATTCCAGTTGGGTGTGACCTGCAATCTACTGATGCGGCAGCTCAGGATATTAGTCCGTACTTCTGAGGTGGTGCTATCCTGACCAGCTATCCATGCCACGCTGTAATTGTGCTCTAGGGACAGACCCTGAAGAAGGCTTACCAGATCATCCTGTTTGGGTGCTCCGCGTCTTGATGTGGAATTTCTAGAGGCGCTACTCCTATCGCCTTCATCTTTCTTAAAGAGTGCCTTAAGTGTACGGGCATTAATGGATGTCCGCACTCCTACGGTGGCACCCGCAAATCGAAGCGGCTTACCAGTCGTCTGGTAGTACAGTCTATCGATGGGTCTACCATTTTCGCCCAGAGCGTAGTAGCTCCAGCTGGCACGATAAGTGATGGTACTGACCCCCTTAAGCAGTGTGGTACTTCCACCTCCAGCAAGATTAGAAAAATTGAGCGAGTCAGCGGCAAAGTTGTAGCTTCCGCTAAAATTGAGATTGTTGATCAGCTTTAGCTTCTTAAAGCTGGAGTCTTTCTTAGACCAGTACTTGGCCTCGATATTATTACTTACACCATATCCCAGGGACATCTGCTTGTCTACGGGATTGACATTGTAGAGCTGATTATCCAGACGAAATTTGTTGTAGACGAGCGTGTCTGCAAATTCAGGTCGCAGATCTGTCAATACGCGACGCTCGTAGTCTCGCTGTTCTGTAGTCTGATCGGGTCTGTAAGTGAAGGAGACATTAGGACGGATACTGTGACGGATACCTCGTAGCCAGCCCTTCTTGAACTGTAAGGTGCCGAAGAGCTGTGTATTCAGACTCGCTCGCAAGCTGACATCTCTGTACGCAGCGATACCAGGATCGACCATATCTGTCAACACGCCGAATGTCGTATCGCGTGTCGTGACCACGCTTCCATCTATGAGAGTGTCCCGTGTGACGTCTACTACCAGCTCATCAGACAGCGTCTGTAGTCGGGTATGAGAAAAATAAGTCTCCTCGTAGTCTATAGATGGCGTGAATGTAAAGTACTTAAATACCTTTAAGTTGAGCTGGGTGTTAGCACTATGTTGTAATCCAAATCGCGCGTCACGCAGTGT
Source organism: Saprospiraceae bacterium (assembly GCA_020630495.1). GTDB lineage: Bacteria > Bacteroidota > Bacteroidia > Chitinophagales > Saprospiraceae > JAHDBH01. The sequence goes on along the minus strand of JAHDBH010000005.1, from coordinate 44,023 downwards.
CTGCTCCGTAAATAAGGTGGAATCAGAGGCAATGAATCGATTCTTAGCATTGGCACTATATTGGAAACTAGTCTTCTCGTACCACTTCTCAGGACCTATACGCTTCTTGCGCTTGAGAGGAAATATGCGCTGCATACGGAAATCTAGCTGAGGAAAAGTTATCGATACTTCGCGTGTGTTGTTATTTTGAGAATGATTGAGACTAGCAGAAAAACTATAAGGTTTTCCAGGAAAGCGTTGGGTGAAGTTCACATTGGACCTGACGATATTATTAGATACCGAGCGGGCATCATTATAGGTACGTCGTGCATTATTGTTGGTTTGAAAATTTATATCACCGCTAAATGATCTGGTAGGATGCGCCTTGGCATCCTGTGCATGTCTCCAGGTGACACCGAAGCTATTGATACGTCTATTGCCAAGAGTATCATTGATGATCACTTCCTGATTTTGGCTGCGAAAGCTGAGATTTAATCCACCGTTGTATTTGTATCGCTTCTTATACCGGTAATTTGTCCTGGCAGCGAATGTGCCATTGAAATAGATATCCGTGGTCAAGGTAAGGTCCATCTGATCATTAATCGGGAAATAGTATCCGATATTTCTCAGGCCAAATCCAAGTTCTTCGCTATACTCATAGTCCCGAGGAAAGATGAGACCGCTTGACTCTGCACTGGTCAGAGGAAAAAACCCAAAAGGCAACCACACTGGTGTAGGCACTCTGCTGATCTGTAGATTAGCAGGGCCTGTGACGGCGACTTTATCTAGCACAGTCTTGATCTTGGTGGACTTAAGCGCATAGTGTGGTTCTGGGTGGTCGCAAGTGGTAAATTCCCCATTCTTGATGTAGACAGCGTCGCCGTCTTCTATCGACCCTTCCGAGCCAGCACTCACATACTTAGTATCCTCACCAAGGATATAGATATCCTGCTCACGCGTGCGTATATCTGTGATCTTACCTTTTTCTGTCTTGAAGTTAAATGTGATCCTCTCTGCCGTGAATTCTCTACCCTCTTTATTAAATATAGGTAGACCCGCCATCTTGCCTGTGCTGTCTGGCAAGCCCTGTGCCGTGGCTATGCTCTTCTCTAGATCCACGATAATATAATCCGCTCTGAGCTCGCTGCCTTGATACTGTACCCGTGCATCACCTTTGAGATGAAGTTGCTTACCGGTAGCATCTAGGTAGGCCGTATCTCTGCTGTAGCTGATCACTTCATCATCCAGTACATCAGCAGTTCCCGGGGTGCCGATCGGTAGAGATATACTATCTGACATAGCCCTCGACAGTACGCTCAGCTCTTGACTCACCACGGTATCCGGTATCTGAGCCAGAGAGCAGACAGGCAGCAGGAGGAGAATCAGATGATAAGGGCGCATGACCATAGGCAAACGGGGATAGAGACTTCTATATTCCAGTAGACGTGCAAATATCCCCGTAGGCGAGGAACTTTAACATCTGACACCTCCATGCACCATGACCTCCTCACCATCTCTGAGCAACTTCACATGGGAAATGCCCATACCGTGGATAGCATGTAAGCTCGCACCTTGCAGCACTTTACAAGTAAACAATTTTGAAAAGCAGACCTTAGCAGTTCAAAGATTGAGATCACATGACAAAGGAATTGAAAATCGGCATATTTGCCATCATCATCATTGCCCTATCCATCTGGGGCTATAAATTCATCAAGGGACAAAATCTCTTGACTACCGACAATACATTCTATGCGAGCTACTCTCAGGTAGACAAGCTCACTTCGAGCAGCCCTGTGCTGATACGTGGACTACAAGTAGGAACAGTCACAGATGTATATCTGGATCCAGAGACTAACGAGCGCATCATCGTAGAGATGATCATCGAAAGCCAATATCGCATACCCAAGGATGCAATCGCTGCTATCCGTAGCACATCCATCGTAGGAGGAAAGGAGCTCTATCTGGTGTACGACGGTCCGTGCAACGGAGATAACTGTGCTGAGGATGGCGATTTTCTGAGAGGAGAAAATAAGGGACTCATAGAGAGTATGCTCGGCGATGACAACATAGAAGATATCACGAGCAGAGTCAAAGAAGCCGTCGGCGGCGCCATGGGAGGTGACTCGAGCTCGCTGAATCTCGGAGATCTAGGCACCATCACTTCTAATCTTGCTAGCATCACATCCCAACTCGACAGTGACCTCGGAGCCATCACCGCTCAGCTCGGAGTATCACTGCGAAATCTCAATAAAATCACAACTACGCTCGCTGATAATGAGGAAGAAATGGGAACCATGATAAGAAATATGAGCAGCTTCTCCACAAGTCTTAAAGGACTTGACCTCGATAAGACACTGAGCCTCACAGACGAATCTCTGAGTAGCATCAAAGACGCCGTAGGCACTCTAGAAACTACCATCGAAAACAGCAGTGCGACTGTAGACAATCTCAACAGCATACTGACCAAGCTCGACGGCAATGATGGCACGCTAGGCCTCATGATGAACGATCGCAGCCTGTACAATAATCTGAACGAAACAAGCACAGAGCTGAGCTTATTGCTACAAGACTTTCGACTCAATCCTAAGCGATATGTCAACGTGAGTGTATTTGGTAAGAAAAGCAAGAATTACACGCTACCCGAGGATGATCCCGCTGAGCCAGTCAAGGAAGACAAAGCACCTGATCAATGAGGCCCACCTCAATGTAGTATCACGCATGGACTGAGCTATGTGACTCATGATGCTTGCTTTGGAAATTGAGAGCACAGAATGTTTGCGATCTTAGTCACAGGACTAGGGGTAAAGCCAGAGTCTATCCATGATTTGTCAGAAAGGCATGCTCATTCTCGCTCGTAATTTTCAAGTCCTGATCAGCACTATCATGCGAGTTCTACAGCAAGGTCAACTGTCTCACTGACTCGTGGTGAGAGACGCAGTGAAAAAAAATGGCGAAATGAATTAGCGGACAGAGATCTCGTCTTGGCAATAATTGTACGCAGCAAAGCTGCCGTAGCCAGACTTCACATTTGACTCATCTGTCACTGGCACCTGATAGACATTGTCCATGCGGCCGCTGCTGAGCGCTCTAGACAGCTGTCTGTGATAGTGATAGTACTCGTCTGACAGTGAGCGCAGCTCTAGTCCTATACTGACAAGTACATCCTTCCAGTCCCTGGTCATCAAGGTGAATTCTAGCTCCAATTTACCGTCGAGAGCACGGACATTCTCTGCTGATATGATCACGCCCTGGGCGAAATCTTTCTCGTACTCATCAGAGTATCTCAGAGCTGAGGTAGGCACACGTAGCTGCTCCTGATGCGATATGAGAATCGTATCACCTACAGAGCTGACAGTTTTTTGGCCCTTTCGGGCAAATGCGATAAGCTGTAGACCTCTCACGTCTCTATCTATATCCGTAGACACATTGTAGCTGGCTCGGTAGGTGTAATATGATTTTCCACTTGGCAAAGTCTCCAGATCAATCAGCACCAAAGAATGCTCATCGAGGCATATCACTGGTGGGATGGTGGTGCTCGCACTTACATCAGGCAGCACGTCATGCTGTATGTCTAGCGTAAGTAACTCTCCAGGCACTAGTGGTGCAGCAGGACTCATGTAGCTAGGTGCATTGGGATCATCAGGATCTACATCTACCAGATCCATGGTCACTCGAGTACTAGGACTACTAAAGGTCACCACCGCGTCACGTATGGCATGAGGATGCTCTGTGCTCAAGATCGACTTGGTAAGTCCTAGAGATATGGGTCGATCGGGCGCTATATCAGAGAACACCACCATCTTTTCATCTAGCTCGATCTGCGGATCGTAAGACTCTTCGCATCCAGTCAGGATGGCAACGAAAATGATGAAAAATACATGTGATGCACGCACGACTACAAGGGCTTTGGGCTAAAATTAAGCTTGCTAGCTCATATAGTACACCTATCTAACTAAAAACTCACAGAATATCGAAGACTTGGAGTCAGCGGAATCAGCGAAAGCTGAGTGAATCTGGTCTCTCTATCCTGCTGCGCAACGTATCTGATGTACAGAGGATTCTGAGCATTTGTCAAATTATAGACACCTAGATGTAACAAATGTTCGACTTTATCCCTGCTCACTCGGTAATTCACCCCCATATCTATGCGCCTGTAATCAGGCAGTCGGACGCCATTTCGAGACTCGATAATCGGAAGTCTCACGATGGTACCCGTCTCGGGATCCACTATGACCTGCTCACCTACAGGAAATGTATAGGGAGTACCAGTCATCCACTGCAGTGCCGAGGAGAGCTCTAGCCTGCCGCTCAGTCTGTAAAGCACCTGCGCCTGTAAGCGATGAGGCCTATCCTGATCATCAAAGAATGTTCTCCCTCTGTTGATCTCATCGAATTTCCTGGTAGATTCGCTGAATGTATAGCTAAGTGTCCATCGTAGCTTGCGACCGCTCTTGAGCCACTCGAGCTCCAGGCCGCGTCCTTCTCCTTCGCCCACAGCGATGAGAGATTCCCAGCGATCTATATTTACCACACCTCTGATGCCTGCTATACTACCTTCTCGTAGAGTTACGAGATCTCTGAGCTGGCGATAGTATCCTCCCAGATTGATCTGATGATCACCCAGCAGAAAATTGATAGATCCACCCAGCGTCCATGATGTCTGTGGTGCAATGTCTTCTGTAAGCGGCACCCATGAGTCTGATGGCAGTCCAAAAGACGACGTCTGCAGTAAATGAAAATACTGGCTAGCGCGACTCGCATTGGCGTATAGACTTATCTTCTCACTGATCCTCCAGTCCAGATTTACTCTTGGATTGAACTGCCAGTGACGCTTGCTACCCACGGGAAATAATGATGCATTGATCCCGAGCTGCACTGTCAATTGGTCATCCCATGACCATTCGTCCTCAAGATATGCTGCCAGCTCCGTGAAATCATAGGACTCGTTTTCAGCCCGTATGACTTCTATGTCTATGGGGTCTAGATCTGTGCCATTAGCAGTACGTGTGAGGAGACCAGGAGCAAAGGAGTGTCGCACCAGCTGTACGCCCATGGCCAAGCGCTGAGCACCCTCTATATCCACTTCAAGATCATATTGTAGTCCTATATCTTCTATCTCTGACAGTCCGTCTGTGGACAACTGCGACCTACCTAGAAGATCACCTGTCACTCTATCTCTATCTATCGTGATTTCGCTCTCAGCAAACTCTTGCTCATAAGCGCTATAGCTCAAGGTCAAGCGACCAAATGACTGTCGACTGAATCGCTGCGCCCATCTGGCACTGGCTAGTCGATTACCCCATGATAGCTGGGTAAAATCTTCTGCTGTGATACGCGTAGATTCTCCTAGAAAGACACTGCTGCGGTCATTACTGTATGTGTCGCCACCAGAGTAGAACATAAAGAAAAGATCTGACCGAGGCCCTACTGTAAAGCTGGTCTTAAGAAATAAGTCATGAAATCCTACCTCGAGATCACGGACCTCCTCACTTGCGCGGGCGCTCTGCCGTACGAAAGGCTGCACCCAACCATATCTCGCGCTCATCACTAGGCTACTTTTATCTTGCTGTAAGGGGCCCTCGGCAGTGAGAGCTCCGGATAGTAAATCAGCATCCGCGTGAAAATTCCACGATTTGCGATTTCCGTCATGTGTACGTACATCTAGCACGGAGGCAAGAGCCCCTTGGTAGCGTGCGGGTCCAGCAGTCTTGTAGAAGCGTGCGCTCTTAATATATCTATCGCCGAAGAGACTTATCAAGCCATTGAGATGAGTAGGATTATAGACTTTCACACCGTCCATCAAGAAGAGATTGTGCTGCTGATCAGCACCGCGTACAGATATACCGCCCACGCCATCTGCACTACTACTTACCCCAGCAAGACTCAGCGTATATCGCATAGGATCGGCGCTGCCGCCTAGAGATGTCATAGACCGCAGACCTGTGATAGGCACGTTGCGAGCATTAGTAGATTGCTCCCATACTTGCCAGTATTCTCGACCGTATATGACCACCTCCGATAGCTCTACACTAGGGGTCAACTGGAATGTGATGAACTCGTCCTCCTCTAGTTCTACTGTGCGGAGCTCCTCTGCATAGCCGAGATAGCTGATGCTCAGGTCACGATCTCCCCTGCGCAGGCGCAATGTAAAAAATCCAAAGTCATTGGTAAAACTGCCGCGCTGCGAGGCCAGATCTACGATATGAGCATTTACGAGGCTTTCACCTGTAGATACATTCTTGACATAGCCGCTGATGACGTAGGTATTATTGATATCCACCACTGGTATGAGTACTAGACCGCTTCCCACGCGCTCTATGGCAAATCCCTGTCCTGATAGTAGATCTGAGAGGATATCAATGGTTGACTTGCCACTGGCGCTGTAGCTGACACTGGGTATATCAGGAAGACTCTTGCTGGAGTAAGCGATATTTACACCAGACTCTTGACTCAGCCGCAAGATGACCGAGGAAAGCTCCTCCTCTGTAGCGCTGAAATCTATGGGAGCGTCAGCCGCTTGCTGTGCCGATACTAGACCACCTACACAGACCAAGATCACGATAAGGAATACAGCATATAAGCGTGAAACACTCATGCTCCAAAGGTGCATCAAAATTTTATGAGCCCTCAGCAGATCCTATGCAGTAGCTTGCTCTAGAGGGACGCAAGATGATTACATGCGCACAGACGATCTACTTGCAGTAGCCACCAGATAAGTGGAAAGATGAGCTCGACTGTGACTTGACCTTCATGTCCATCACCAGAGCTATGCTTTGAAGCAGATCCTCGATCTTGGCATCCTTGATCGGAAGCGAACTTGTGAAGGGGCAATCAAGCATCCTGCTCTTGCCTAGAGTAATCTCTACATCGTAGTGCTCTGAGATAGCATCGATGACTTTGCTGAGCGGCTCATCCATAAATACTAGCTGACCACTAGCCCATGACCACTCCTGGGCGGAGGGTGTCTTGTCGCCAAGCGTAGCAGAATCTTTACTGTAGCTCACTTTATCACCTGCCGTGAGAATTACCACAGAGCCATCAGGGCTTTCTACACGTACTTTTCCCTCACGCACAGCAACATCCACATCGCCTGCATCAGACTCTCGTACGAGGAACTCAGTACCAAGCACGGTTACCTTGACATCTCCTGCCGAAACGATGAACGGATCTGCAGCCTTTTCAATATCAAAAAATGCTTCACCCTCTAGTGATACGAGCCGCTCCTTACCAAATCTCTTTGGATAGCTGATCTTGCTCGATTTTTTGAGGGATACCTCACTCTTATCAGGTAGCGTAAGAGACTGTGTCTGCTTAGCTTCCACATATTGATAACCATCGCGGGAGGCCCATGTGGTGCTCGCGAGACCTACAGTGATGAGTATCAAGAGGCTGGCGGCAATTTTTAACCAGATGCGCTGAGGATGTCTGTCTACAGAGGCATTTGTCCGAAAGGACTCCCATGCTGCGTCTAGATCTACTGAAGGCATAGGCTGTACATCAGCGGTAGCCTCGTAGATAGCTTGTAGCTCTGCGGCGGTAAAATCGGGAGTGGGGTCCCAGGGAGTATGATTGTCAGTGTTCACGATGAGATGTAGGATATGTTCTTGCTCTCTAGACAAAGGTAACTATGCGATACCCCTATGCCATGACTTACCAGACTCAGATAAATGGCGCGCATCTTACGTTTTAAGACTTTTAAGTGATTCTCTGAGGACTTTAAGGGCCTTGGAGACTTGGTTTTCTACGGTCTTGATGGAAAGATCTAGATTGTCTGCGATCTCTTGATAGCTGAGACCATCGTATCTACTCATGGTAAATATAAGACGACATCTCTCTGGTAGGGACTGTATGGCATTTCTCACCATCGCTGTCTTATGCTCAGCATCAGATGAGTCTGCTGGCGGCCCTGAGGAGACTCTATCCAGTGATTCGTCATCGTCAGTGTACTGCATCCGGCTATGCTTCTTTAGATAATTGAGGGAAGCATTCACGGTACTTCGGCGCATATACGCCTCTAGATTATCTACATCACTCAGCTTACTGCGCTGAGACCACAGCTTGATGAATACATCCTGCACCACATCCTCGGCACTCTGTCGATCTTGGACATACCTATAAGCGGTAATGCACAGAGACTCATAGTGCTGATAGAACAATTGTTTGAAACCAGAGGTCTTTTGCAACAAGAGGCTGAGAGTTACATTTAGTGAAAAGTGGTGGGCGAGCGTCTACCTTTATAATAGTATTTACTTAAAACTGTTGATCATGAAATTTATCATATTTATGCTGTGTGCAATTTGTCTACTATCTTGCAGCGAGGCCGAAAGGAATGCTGATGACCGAGTGGACGGTACACCTACTGCATCAGAGACTAAGATAGAGTCCAGCGAAGCTGTGCCACCAGGTGATGTCATCACTACCACACAGGGGTATACACTGAGAGAATTTCAAGAAAGCCCAAGCTTCCCTGACGCGAGGATCATCGGATACGACTACAAGGATGGGAAATTTGAATTTAGGCTATCGGAGAGTGACTATGTCCTAGGTTCTCAGACCTCTGACGCAGCCTCCAAGATGTGTGCGAACTCTGCGAAGGGTCAGCATATCCATCTCATCATAGACAATGAGCCATACGCCGCCAAGTACGAGAGCACATTTGAGCACAAAATCAGCGATGGAGAGCATTACTTACTAGCATTTCTCAGTAGATCATATCATGAAAGCATCAAGACGGATGCTGCGCATGTGGCGGAGAAAATCATGGTCAAAGATGGCAGCATCGTAGATCGTGAACCCATCACGGACCCTATGCTCTTCTACTCTAGACCCAAAGGCACTTATGTGGGCGAAAAAGAAACAAAGCATGTCATGCTGGACTTCTATGCCATCAATGCCGAGATAGGCAAGGACTACGATATACGCATGATCATCAATGATCGAGCTAAAATGGTACTCGATGAGTGGAAGCCATACTTCATAGAGGGTCTTGGTCTAGGCAAGAACAGCATCACCCTATCCCTCATCCCCAAGGATGGAGCCAAGACAGATATTCCTCTACTCCCAGTCACGAGGGAATTTACGCTCCAGGGAGATCCTCAGGAGCAGTAGTGAGACATAGCATCGTTGCTACAGCCTGACATAGCTTTATAAAATAGCTGGGTAAGCATGATAAAAAAATTTGGCGGAGTGCCTATCTTTGCTGTCGCATTTTTTGGTGGCTATAGCTCAGTCGGTTAGAGCGCTGGATTGTGGTTCCAGAGGTCGCCGGTTCGATTCCGGTTAGCCACCCATTTTTTATCCTATGAGTTACATCCTATGGAAGGCGTAGATTTTAAAGCCCTGATCATCATGATCATCGTAGGCGTACTCGCAGGCAGTATAGCATCACGCATCGTCAAGCGTGGACAGTTTAACTTTCTGATCAGCACATTACTAGGCATCGCAGGTGCCGTGGTGGGTGGATATATCTTTAAGCTACTCGGGATGACACCCGGTAAGCATATTACGCAGATGCTTACGGATACATTTGGCTTTCAGTTTCCGGAGGACTTTATAGGTATGCTCGTCAGCGCTATCATAGGAGCGGTGCTTATCTTATTGATTGCTAAGGTGGTGCAAGGGAAGCGCGGCAGAGATCCTATCGAGAGATAATCACCGAGCGAGACTCGGACGTTCCATCAGCCCGCAAGATTCTGAGTTGATAGACACCACTACTCCAGCCTGCGATATCGAGAGATAAGTCTCGACGATCTGTGGCTTTCACCTTCCAGGTGCTACCTGTAGGCCCTGCTATCTCTACGAGGACTATATCCAGATCAGATGAGATATGGAGCTCATGATTCGCTGGAATTGGAAAAATTTTCAGATCGCTTAGATACTCTGGATTGACGGACACGATGCGTCGTACATCCACTCGGATCTCCTCTCTGTCTGTGCAGCAGGCCACGGGCTGTGCACTCATGCGCCAGTCATAGAAATAGTAGTATCCTAGTTCATTCTGAGAGCTGGTCGTAATAGTGGCTATGTCTCCGATGCTATAGGGATACTCCACTGCAAGGGAGGGATTTCGCCATAGTCTAGGGCTTGCTACTCCAAATACTTCAATGTTTTGGGATCGGGAAGTGGTGAGGCGATAGTCGCTACCTGCTGGTATGGACCAATCCAGTGGAAGTCGTGTGGATCCTACAGGGATGTCAATCACTTTCGTGAAAATGCGATCTGCTCCCTGCCACAATTCTACAGCACGACGACCAGCAAAATCAGTCATCACACTCACATCATGCAGTACAGCATCCTCATGACAGTCAAAAAACATAGAAGCATTCAATCCATCAAAGTGATACTGAGTGCTGCCTCTATGCTCCGCTTCGCCACCAGAGACAATCGCCGTGATCTCGTACACGCAGCTCTCTACCCAGATGCTGGTATCTGATAGGATAGAATCTATAGAGACGCTGTTACCAGCAAATACCGCTGCGAGAGATGTATCTGACCTATACCACTGTATCGAATCTGGCGAATCGATAAATATCATCACATCATCTCCTACATCAAAGCTATCAAGCTCGGGAATCCGCAGCATAGGCTCTTCTAGAAAACTAATTTCTATAGGCTCGCTGAGCCAATCTGTACATGTGCCTTCTGTAGAGACCAAGATCACATCATCTTCACTGATGACGATAGTTGCCGATGTGTCTCCTGTGCTCCAGGCATATGAGCGAGCAGTTTGATCCACTCCGAGGACTATTCTATCCCCAGCGCAGGCCGGGATCTCGCCTGTAAGTACCTGGATAGTGGGTAATTCATCTGGATCAAAGTCTACATAGCTTGGCCCAAGCACAGTGATACAACCGTCATCGGAGGTCACACGTGCAGATAGCAGAGCATCATCCACTACATCTCTGGCAGCGCTTTGGACTCCGTCAGACCAGACCACATCACCCATTACACTTGCAAGTAGGGACACTGTATCGCCTGTGCATGCCGTGAGATAATCACCAGACTCTATTCTATCCGCTATGGTGCTGCATAGACCTTGTACGACTAGGTATCGCTTATCTGTGATGACATCATATAGTACTTCTGTACTTCCATCAGGCCATAGGACATGGATGCTATCTATCTGATCATGAGTACCTAGTCCAGCATGTACCGCGAGACTGTTTTGTATGCCGTAGCTATGTCCGCTGCGCAGCTCTCTAGAGATGATGCCCCAGTCTCCGTAGTACTCTACCGCTGCTCCTACGGCGGGGACGCCATCAGCGATCTCTAGCTGAAGTATGGACCAGTGATGATCACTGGACAGTGTACCATAGAGTATTTCATCAGGTCGGTCACTCGGATCATTGAAGAGCTCGGGGTAACTGACGTACAGGTCTAGGATTCCATCTCCGTTGAGATCACCTACCGCCATGCTTACGGGATGATCCATAAGACCAGATAATGCGCTCTCTTGAAATCTCAGTGATCCCAGGTTGCTGAAATACTGCGCCTGCTGACCTGTGCTAAGTATATCCACGTCGCCGTCCAGATCATAGTCTTGAAGGACCACCTGTACCGGCAGGCCATCTACATCTACGCCTGAGCCAGCGCTTTCATCTGTCCAAGTACCATCCCCATAGCTCAGGAGCGAGCTCGGGCCATCATGATTGATCACAAGCATATCCTTATCACCATCAGCATCTAGATCTGCAGCATCTGCCGCCCAGCTTTGCTCTCCCAGGACGAGCTCAAGTGAGGATGCTCTCTCTATATAGTCTACATCGCCTATTCTCTCGTAGTACTGATTGATCCGTCTAGGATCAGCGGGATCTGTGACTCCTACGCGGCATCTGCTGATGTAAAGATCGGTATCACCATCATCATCAAGATCGCTCCACAGAGCTGCATAGCTACCGCTATTATCTGATAAGGGAACTGTACGGAAGTCAATCCAGTCTGGCTGTGGCGTAAAGCTTCTTTCCCCATCATATCGCCAGAGACGATTGAGACCATTGTCATTACATATGAAGACATCGAGCAGTCCATCCTGATCTAGGTCTACGAGATTAGCACCCTGTGCAAAGAATATCTCCCCTGGTAGCAAAGTAATCTCAGGTGTAGACTCGAGATATAATGGGCCCCATATGACTTTGCTTTCATCAGCCTGCTCACCTATGAGCAGGTCTATATGTCCATCCTGATCTATGTCTCCAGCGGCGACCGACCAAAGTCGATCTATAAGCCCCATATGCTCTATAAATTCAAAGCCCTGACCAGATGGTCTCTGCAATCTTACATGCAGCGTCCTTGCCTGATGAAAGCTGATGATATCATCGAGTAGATCACCATTGACATCTGTGACGCACAGCGCCACACCACTTGTAGTCTCCTGCACCAGATCTGACGCCTTGACAAAGTCAAGCTGGCCATGTACACTGATGCATACCCAGAAAGATGCTAAAGCGAGATATGTACTAAGATGTCTAGGCGCCGGCATATGATCATCTATGTATGATGATTTGCTGCACCATCTGAGATTCTCCTGACGAAATGTGTAAGAAGTAGCTTCCACTGACTAGATGACTCAGATCGAGCTGGTGTCGGTCTCCTGCTATCTGTTCGCGCAGAGCTATGACCCCCAATTGAGATACTAGAGTTAGCTCCCCTCTATGTCCAGCTGGCAGAGAAGCAATGGTAAGGAAGTCGCTCGCTGGGACAGGAAATATCGCTACTTGCTCATAGAGTAAATCTCTGGTGCTTGTCCCAAGTTCCACCACAGCCCTCACAGGTGTACGCACACTCGATTCGCACTGCACATCTGCAGGTCGCACCTTCCAGTCATAGAAATAATAGAATCCTCGATCAACAACGCTAGATTTTTTGATACTCACCACGTCATCTAGCTCATAGGGATAGGAGATATCATCGGTGTTGGATCGCCATAGCATGGGGTTTTTGTTGCCCTGATTTGCGATGTTGAAAAGTGTATCTGTGGTGATGGAGTAGTTGACGCCTGCAGGGATATCCCAGCTGAGATTGACCTCATTGGCGCCTACGCTCATATTGATAAAGTGCTCTCGGAGTACCGTAAACTCATTGTCAAGAAGGATCAGACGTCTGACCCCGGGGAAATCTGTATAGCAGGTGATTTCGTCAAGAACGATATCTTGGAAGGCATCAAAGAGCATCCGTGCATTGAGCTCAGAAAAGTTGTACTTGGAATCACCCGTATGCTCAATCTCACCCACTGACTTTGCAGCTCGGCGATGACTTCTCTTGTCTGATACATAGTAGAACTCGCTACTGAACAGCGGCTTAGTCTCATATACAGGTCCTTCTTCCAGTAGCTCTACAGTCGAGTCATCATCATACCACTGTGGATTTTCTCCAGTCGCCATGAGCACGGCTTTACCAGCTGGTCGTACTGTGTCACCTGTGACAGCTGGAGCATCTGGCCTGCTGTAAAAAGTAATATCTATAGGCTCACTCTCCCACTCTGCACACGTTCCTTCTGTGGTCACACTGTATGTACCTCCATTAGTCAATAGAATCTGTGGCCCAGAGGCCCCAGTGGACCAAGTGTAGCTGCTGGCTGGCTCACGGGTAGCAAGTATGACAGCTGTGCCGTCGCAGTTCTGAGTACCTCCAGCCATGAAGATGAGCTCAGGAGTATCGTCTGGATCCACATCTACATAGACCACATCACTGAGCCTCTCGCATCCACTGCTCTGCCGTGTGATCACACTATACTGTCCTGATTCCTTGACCACTATAGACCTAGCCGTTTCACCTGTAGACCAGAGATATGCATCCGCTGAGATGCTCGTGAGTATCACACTATCACCTGCACAAAATTTTACGTTCCCCGTCATCTCTATGTCAAAGCGAGGACTGAGACACCCACCCTCGTGAGCAAAGTAAAAATTATCAGCCGCTACCAAGGGATGACGGTCTACAGTACCACTAGGCCAGTAGATGATCAGTGAGTCTGCTTTATCGGCTTCTCCTAGGCCAAAGTGTGCATTGAGTGAATTCTGAATTCCAAATGACTCTCCACTCCTGATCTCTCTGATCTGTGTACCCCATGGGCCCTTGAGTTCTAGTCTCGCGCCTATACCTTTATTATTACTCTCATCTCCCAGCAGGCCTACGGTGATGTAGTGATTGTCATTACCCTGATTGAGCCAAAGGGCATCAGGACGAATGGTAGGACTATTAAGAAATGCCGTGTAGGATGTATAGACGTCTATGAATCCATCATCATTGATATCACCGAGAGAGAAAGAGCCATAAGGAAATATATCTAGTACGTCCCGTCGCTCGTCAAAATCAAATCCACCCTGGTTCTCGTAAAAAAACACTTCTTCGCCCGCTGTGATAAGGTCTAGATCTGTGTCATTGTCAAAATCTACGAGCTTCACTTGCGTGCAAAAGTCTCTGAAGTCAATTCCCGTAAAGCTGGTCAGATCAGCGAAGTTGATGTTGTCCTGATTCTCATAGACTTTGGCTGGCTGATTGGCTTGTACCATGATACAATCTAGGTCGCCATCATTGTCCATGTCTCCAAAGTCCGTGGCTAGTGTAAGATCTCCTGCGTCTAGCCCAGTATACTCTGCCAGATCAAAGAAAATCTGATTATCATTAACAAAGAGTTGATTAACTCTTGTGGGCGCACTAGGATCAGGCTCTTCTAGATCGGCTTTGGACAGATAGAGATCGGCATCGCCGTCCCAGTCGATGTCTGACCACACGGCACCTCGACTTCCGGAGTTATCTGAAAGCGGTATGGTAGAGAAGTTGAGCCATGTGTTGTTAAATTTGAATGTGCCATCGCCTTTGTTCTCGAGGACACGATTAGTCCCAAGCAGATTGCAGATGACTATATCAAGCCACCCATCATTGTTGATGTCATACATAGTGGATGTCTGTGCAAAGAGACTTGACAGGGGCAGATCCACGACTATTATATCAGCGGTATCTCGTGCCCCGTAGACTAGATTGGGCTTCTCAAATGTCCCAGAGACTAGGATATCTGAAAATCCATCGTTGTTGACATCTCCTACAGCAATGCTCCAGGTAGCTGTACTATTGGCTTCACCTATAGACCACTCATCAAATCCCGCACCGCTGCCGCGATTGACCAGTACGACGAGATCATTCTGATTGCGCACTACGATGATATCATCTAGGAAGTCTCCATTGATATCTGCGATAGCAACGGGCAATCCACTATTAGTCTTGGGCAGACCAAGCTGATCAGTACTTTTGACAAAGCCTATCTGCCCAGTAAGACCTGGAGCAAATATCCATATCAGAAAGAATAGTTGTAGTAGTGTTTTCACGTCGTAGGTCTGATCAAGTAAAGTTATCAATATGTAGTCAGTAGCTGTGACGCTTGGCTTACCTTCTCATCACATTATAGCAATGATCAGCAAGTTGACCTCACTTCTCTCCTACTACTTCAAATCCCGTACCATACATTCCATCCACAGTCCCATGGTGTATGATATGATGAAGAATGCGGCTTACAGGACATCTACAAGAATGCAATACGCCAGTCTCCAAAGGAGCTTCGAGGATCTCTCAAGAGATGACTCTCAAGTGGAATGGAAGGATCTTGGCGCGCCTTCCAGTCGCCCTAGCCATACCAGAAAGGTCTCAGCTCTCTTTCGGCTCATCCGTACTACGCCCTACCGCGCGCATCTCCTGCATCATCTCTCACAGTGGATCAAGGCAGAGTCCATACTCGAGTTGGGCACGGGCTGCGGTGTAAGCACCTGCTATCTCCGTCACGCCCGACCAGCAAGTCATATGGTCTCTGTGGATGGACAGGCAGCTGCGACCAAGATGGCTCGCGCAGCGATAGCTCGTCTGGGTCTGCGAGAGCCGCGATTTGTTACTGACACCTTCTACAGTTACATAGATAGCCTTGACGCAGAGAGCTTTGATCTGGTCCTTATCGATGGCGATCATCGTGGCGAAGCCATGCTGCGTCTGACGACTCGTCTACAGAGACATTTGCGCGAAAGCGCCCTCATCATCTATGACGACATCTACTGGTCACATGATATGACACGAGCGTGGAGGCAACTGTGTGATGATGATTTCCGGGCAGAAATATTTGGCCGCTCTACGATATGTCTGGATCTCTATCACTACGGTATCATCATGACCGATCCACGCATCATGCGAGATGAGTCTATGGCGATCATCGATAGTCGGTGGAAACCATGGACCCTAGGATGGTAGCTGATCAGGTCCAGCGTGCCAGAAGACTCACTAATGTCGCACCAAGTACAGACTTGATCATCGCCCCAGGCGTAAACACCAGCGCTCCGTCTATCAGTGCTCGTGATATAGTGATATCTAGTAATATGACCAAGCCCATGGAGCCGCATAGTAAGATAAGCACGTGCGCCGCCATCATCTCCATCAGCGACCGCCACCATGTGACAGGGTGCCCTGGAATGAGAGCCGCTGGAAGGAAGCCGAGTAGATATCCTAGGCCTGGACTCTGTAATAAATCTACACCACCTGGACTAGAAGAAAAAACTGGCAAGCCTGCCCAGCCCATCAGCAAGTAGGATATTACGATTAGGCAGCATCTCGCGACTCCCAGCGCTGGACATAGCATGATCAGCACCAGGGACTGCAGGGAAAAACTCATATATGGTAAGCCGACATCAAGTTCTATTTTGCTACTCAGCACCAGCAAGCCAAGGGCTGCTATGACCTTCAGATAGCTCATACCCTAGGCTGCCGTAGTAGCCTACGCAGGACTATTACTAACAGTGAAAGCACCACAGCTGGTAGCATGACAGTCCATAGTTCATTCTGCAGTACACGCAGTCCGTGATCGCTGAAAAATCGCTCCCAGTGTATCGAGCTGACTTTGATATATCTCCACGGCGCAAAATAGCGCTCGTCCGTAAATGGTATCAAAAATCCTATGCCTCTACCACCCGTGGTGAAGGCGTCGACTATGCCATGTGAGATCGTACAGCCTATATAGAATAGCGCTATCATGCGCCTCTGTGATGCCGGCAGTCGACCATGGACGATCCCAGCCAGTAGTACACCCCAAAACACCCCAAACAACAACGAATGCGTAGCTCCGCGGTGTCCCAGCATGTGCTCATAGGGAATACCAAAGGAAAATGCAATCACGTCCAGATCAGGCATCACGGCACAGAAGATGCCTAGTGCCAAGACGGTCCCCTTCATGTAATCCTGACGTACGGCCGCATAGCCTGCCGCCGCTACCACAGCATGAGCAAATGCTGAGGCCATCAGCGCTGAGAGGCTTTGCGGAAGCCTATGCCGCGCTTGTCAAATCCAGACTTGTACTTGTCCGTCTCAAAGAATGCTACATCATCCGCTGTGATCAGTAGTGGATCTATGGAGTCTCGCTCCTCGACCGAGACATCCGCCAGGCGAAGATTTTGCTGCTTCATGAGGTCGTCAACGAGCTTTCTTATCACTCGAGCATTACCAAAGTACTTATCCCTATAGACATGGATATAATTGATATAACGCTGCAGGTGCTCGCTCGCCTCTGGACTGAGTCGCAGATCTTGTTTGCTGAGCATGAGCACCGCGATTTCATGCAGCTCTGCTGCGCTGTAATCATCAAACTGGAAGGTGCGATCAAATCTGGAGCTGAGACCAGGATTCATCTTGAGGAATGCCTCCATATTGTCTGGATATCCGGCTGCAAAGACAAAGAACTCCCCGCGCTGATCTTCCATGCGCTTGAGTAGTGTCTGCACGGCTTCATCCCCAAAATCACCCATACTCGACGTCTGGCGATTGAGTGCGTAGGCTTCATCAATAAAGAGCACGCCACCATTGGCCTCGTCTATCCGCTCGGCTGTCTTGATCGCCGTCTGCCCTACGTATCCAGCTACCAGACCTTGTCGATCGGTTTCGATCATATGCCCGCGCTCAAGGATGCCGAGGGCCTTGTATATTTTAGTCAATATACGTGCCACGGTCGTCTTACCAGTGCCCGGATTTCCCACGAAGAGCGAGTGCAGATAGAAGCGATTGAGCACATCTTTTCCTGACTCGAGATGATATCTCACCAGTCGTGCGGTTTCCTTGATATCCTTCTTGATCTGCGACATTCCGATCATATCATCTAGCTCTGCGAGAGCTTCGTCGAGCAGGGCCTGATCTATGGGTAGGCGTAGGCGCTTTCGCGCAAATGCGATGTTTACCCCATCTATATCAGAAGGCAATATGGTACTCAGAGCTTCTCGGCCTAGGCTCTCTGGGTCCTCTGCCTGCATCACTCGCAGTCCCAGATTAATCTTGGCCTTCTCCACTAGATCATTGATGAAGCGAGCATTGCCAAAGCTGCGATCTCTATCTCTGAATGAATTGGTCACAATGAGTCTCAAGGCTTCTTCTGCCTCTGGTGATAGGGTGACTTCTCTGTCCTGACAGGCGTACTGTGTGATCAGCATGAGCTCATCTGGCAAATAATCGGGAAACTCGTAGTAGAGCTTAAATCTTGACTTCAACCCAGGATTACTGTCAAGAAAAGTCTTCATCTCCTGAGGGTAGCCCGCCACTACTACGACCATATCACCTGATCCGTCACTCATCTCCTTGACGAGCATCTCTATCACTTCTCTACCAAAGTCCTTGCTATCATCCTTAGCCCTTGCAAGACTGTAAGCCTCATCGATAAATAGTACTCCGCCAGCTGCTTTCTCTAGGACTGCTTTGACTTTTGGTGCTGTCTGTCCTATGTACTCGCCTACCAGATCCACGCGATCTACATCCACCACGTGTCCACGTGTGAGCACACCCATCTCACGATAGATCTTACCGAGCATACGCGCTACGGTCGTCTTGCCTGTGCCAGGGTTTCCTATAAAGACACTGTGTACGTTGATGTCTTCTTCTTCCTTGAAGCCTCTGTCCTTGCGCAACTTGACAAACTGGATGTACTTAGCTTGATCGCGTATCTTGCTTTTGATCTCCTCGAGTCCTATCAGTCGATCCATCTTACTCATGAGCTCATCAAAGGATTCTTTCTCAGTCTCTTCATTGATGAGAATCTTGGGATAGGGCTCTCCAGGGAGTCTGACCATAGGATATCCATCCTCATAGTCTTCATCTACCTCAAATGGGACCGTAGCCAGCAGCCGGTCCATGAAGATGATTTCACAGGTATACGCCCCATATCTCCAACTCCCCTTGATATTACTGCCCCAGCCCGCAGATACTCGGATATATTCTTGTCCTTCCTCGACTTTATTGAGGCGCACTACCTGGCCTTTGAGCTCGCGAGCTTCATTGTAGAACTTTACAAAGAGCTCACAGTGCCACTTCTGCTCCAGATTGAGATTAGCCAGAAGGATCTCCGTATAGATATAGCGAGTCTCATCTGAGCTGTAGACACTATAGTATTTTCGGTCATCTTCGTTTACATCATCGTATTGTCCCTCATAGGTCTTGAGCGATTTGACTTTGACGTAGGTTTCATTTGGCTCTATGCCAAATTCACCCTGATCCTCCACGTAGAAATACTTCGTCGCGACCAAGGATCCGTCGATATAGGCTTCCCAGAAGTAGGTACCCTTCTTCCAGAAGACCCCTTCTTTCTTATTGCCCCAGCCCTCCCTGACAAAGGAGATGTGCTCGTGCTTGCTGATCTTACGCTGCACATTGAGCGCACAGATCTCTCGATTGGTGCTAGCTTGCTCGTAGCACTTGAGCTGCACATTGACCTCCCACGACTCTTCATCGTAGAGCTTGTTGACAAATGACAGCTCGGCATAGATATAGCTCGTGTCATACCTATCAAAGACCTGACGATACTTCTTCTGATTATCAGCTAGCCACTCGGTGCTGCTGTAAACCTTAAGTTCTTTGAAGCGGTAGGTCTTGCTCGTTGATTGTTTCTGTACTTCTTCCATCTGTAGACGCTACTTTTACGAGCGAAAATTAGCTATTATTTAGTGACTTAGGCAGCGTCAGCGGCTCTTGAGACGCCGCAGACCATTCATATCGGTGAACTGCACCCCGCTAGGTGCTGTTCTGAGCATAAATTATAAGGCTCTACATGGCGAAAATAGTATTTACTTTTCAGGATAAGTCGATAAAGTCCAAGGAAGTCTCTGGAGACTTCAAAGGATACAGCATCCTGGAGATTACAGAGGACCACGACGTCCATCTCAATCATAACTGTGGTGGTGTATGCGCATGCAGCACATGTCATGTATACGTCCACCAGGGCGAGGACGTACTGGAGGAGATCTCAGATAAGGAGGAGGACTTCATAGATCGAGCTATAGACCCTAGACTTGAATCTCGACTAGGCTGCCAGTGCATCATACTGGACGAGGACGCCGTCATAGAAGTCGAGATACCCGATCAATCACAAATCATAGGACACGAACACTAGACGCATATGGGATTTGAGGACATAGACGACTTTCCTATCCACTGGACAGATCATGAGGATATAGCGATGAAACTCTACGAGAGATTTGGAGATGACTTTGGAGAGAGCAAGATCTATCGCATCAGATTTACAGATCTGCTCTCTTGGATCTTGGAGATTGACAACTTTGAAGGCACGCGCGATCAAAGCAGCGAGAGCCATCTGGAGCTCATCCAAGCTAAGTGGGTCTACGAGTGGAGAGACAATCAGTAGGATGACAGACTCAGACTACCACCGCCGCTTAGCGACCACACGAGCTCTTGTGATGGACGTAGATGGTGTATTTACTGATGGTACTATCCTACTTACTGAATCAGGCGAATATCTCCGCCAGATGAATGTGCGGGATGGCTATGCCCTCCGCCGAGCCATCAAGAGTGGTGTGGAAATCTATATCATCACAGGCGGAAGTTCGCTCGGCGTCCGAGATCGATTTCTCGCTCTGGGAGCTCAGGAAGTACACTTGCAAGCTCATGACAAGCTTCCGATCATGCAAGACATACTTGCCAGACGTGACATTTCCGCTGATGATGTGCTGTACATAGGGGATGACATCCTAGATATCAAGTGTATCCAAGCGGCAGGTATAGGTGCTTGCCCAGCCGATGCTGCCACAGAAGTCCGCGAAGCTGCTGATGTGGTGCTGGAGACACCTGGTGGCAAGGGTTGCGTGCGACTGCTCTGCGAGCATGTCCTCAAGGCCAAGAATCTCTGGTAGTATGATCCATACGATACGGCTCCTCAGACTGCCCAATCTTTTCGTGATGACGGCTACCGTCTGCATCATCCAGATCTATCTAGAAGATGCCAGCACATCTACACTTCAATTTTCACTTCCACTAGCATCTATCATCAGCCTCATTATCAGCATGATAGCTGGGGCAGGATATGCACACAATGACCTCAAGGACCAGCTTGCCGACGAGATCAACAATCCACAGACTCGGATGATAGGTCACAAGGTCACAGAATCTAGCGCTCGCAAGCTCATATGGGGTCTTGTTGCAGTCGCCGTGATCTTGGCGGTCATCACATGCATTTACTACCGCTTGATATGGCCAATTCCTACCGCACTCGTCGTAGTACTAGTATTGTATCTGTACAATGCTTACGGTCAAGGGATACCGCTACTTGGAAATATCATGATTGCCGCCCTATGCGCTTATGTGGTGTGGTTACCCGTGCAGGTGGCGGATTCACTCGGTGATCTGACACTCCTGCCAGCAGGGACCACAGACTGGATAGTATGCTACGTCGGGCTGGCATTTGCTGTGACTCTCTACAGAGAAATCATCAAAGATCTCGAAGATCTACCTGGTGACCGACAAGTAGGACAGCATACACTTCCCGTGGTCGTAGGAGAAGCTCAAGCACGAGTCATAGCAGGAATATGGCTTGCGATCATCTTCGCGGCGGTGATGTATCTGGTAGGCATACTCCTCAGCGCTGGTAATGGCCTACACGGCATGTATCTGATATGCTTTATACTAGTGCCTATGGGTATCGCGTGGATCTACGGCTGGAGGGCACGTACTGCCTTTGAATATGCCAAGGCCAGTATGTGGACCAAGCATGCTATGTTCATGGCCCTACTCTTCCTTTTGCTCCTAGTATACGTACCACTATGACATATAAGTATCCCATCATCCTCGCCTCTCAGTCACCTCGGCGACGCGAGCTACTGGCCATGATATGCGGCGACTTTACGGTACGCGCTGCTGATATAGACGAGACGCCCGATCCACGATTGGCACCAGCGCAATGGGCAGAGGACATCGCCGCGCGTAAGTCGCTCGCTGCACAGCAGCTATATAGTGAGGCAATCATCATAGCAGCAGATACAATGGTACTTCTCGATGGTGTGAGCTATGCTAAGCCAGCTGATGCTACTGAGGCTAGCGAGATGTTGAGAGCCCTGTCGGGCAAATGCCACCAAGTCATCACAGGTGTAAGCATACGACTCGGAATGGATCACCAGCAGTTCTCCTGCGAGACCAATGTCACTATGATGAATCTCAGCAAAGCGGATCTGGAATACTATATCAGCACGTATAGACCCTATGACAAGGCGGGTGGCTATGGCATACAGGACTGGATCGGCCATGCACGAGTGACACGTATAGAAGGATCATATACTAATATCGTAGGCTTGCCACTGGCACAGCTGGCAGAGCATCTCGCTGTCCACAGGATCACTGTGTAGAGGCATCCAAGGATCGCACTTATGGTTCCTCAACGTATTGCACGATGGTGCCTTACCACGACAGAAAACAATCCTACACAAGGCATCTACTGGACCACAGCCAGTAAATCAAGCCATAGGTGTAGCAGTCGCAAGCGCTCTACGCATCTATCCTAGTCCAGACCATGCAAAGCCAATCACCTGTGAGCTCCACGCTATCCAGTCGCAGATCTGTCTTTCTCGCCACTTCACGTATCAGGCTGTAATCAGTGAGTAGGATGCCAGAGATCAGTAACTGACCATTTGGCTCAAGCATATTACATAGATCGGGGATTCGCTTTTCTAGGACTCCTCGGTTGATATTAGCTAAGATTAGCTCATAGGTATCTGCAGGAGCTACTTCCAGATCGCCATGATAAGCCTGGATGGATTTACACCGATTGAGCTGGGCATTTTCTGAGGTGCTATCGTAAGAGTGTATATCATAGTCGATCGCGTCTATGGATCGAGCTCCACGCATCTCAGCGAAGATGGCGAGCACACCTGTACCACAGCCATAGTCCAGCACTGTCTTATCAGCTAGATCAATTTTAGACATCTGAGCAATCATCATACTAGTAGTCTCATGATGACCTGTACCAAATGCCATCTTAGGATCCACTATGATCTCATGCACGTCATCCTGATCGACCTGATCATGAAAGCTCGCTCTGATACGGCAGATATCGCCGATCTGTACAGGCTGAAAACTGTCTTCCCAGGCTTGATTCCAGTTGCGAGGAATCATACAATACAGGCAATAGCTTATATCCATCTGCTCTAGAAGCGCAGTCCATGCCTTGGCCTCTTGATCGTATGCCTCCCCTTCAAAAAACACATGCACAAAGTCATCCGTCTCTTGAGTACCCGCACAAGCCAAGTAGGCCGCATGAGCTAGTAGGTCTGCATGAGCTGCCGAAGCCTCTAGAGTAACATAGTGTGCGATGGAAGACATCACTTATATATTTCGTGAGTCGCCGCCTTGAGAGTATTCATCAGGAGCGCTGTCACGGTCATGGGGCCTACTCCTCCAGGGACAGGTGTGATGTAGGAGCATTTGGGCGCTACAGCCCCATAGTCTACATCACCCACCAGCCTGTATCCGCGCTTAGCCGCAGGATCTTCTACCCGATTGATACCTACGTCTATGACTACAGCACCTTCCTTCACCAGGTCTGCCGTGAGGTAATGCGGTATACCTATGGCGGCTATGATGATATCGCTCTGCTTGAGAATCTCGGCGGCGCCCTTGCTGCGGCTATGCACCAGAGTCACTGTGGCATTACCTACAAGCGCCTTTCGTGATAGAAGAATGCTGATCGGAGTACCTACGATATTACTTCTACCTATGACTGCGCACGACTTACCTGAGGTCTCCACACCATATCGCTCTAGCATGGTGATGATACCAAGCGGTGTAGCTGGCACATAGCAACTCAAGCCAAGAGCCATGCGGCCAAAATTCATCGGATGAAAGCCATCTACATCCTTGCGATAATCGATGGCAAGAGTGACTGCCTCGTCATCAATGTGCTTTGGCAAGGGCAGCTGGACTATGAATCCATCTATGGTATCGTCTGCATTGAGCTCATGGATCTTTTGCATCAGTTCCTGCTGTGTCACAGTATTTGGAAGTCGCACGAGCGTAGACTCAAAGCCTGACTTCTCGCAGCTCCTTACCTTATTGCGCACATAGACGTGGCTAGCGGGATCATCTCCCACTAAGACAGCCGCAAGGTGAGGTCGTCGCTTTCCTTGGGCCACCATTGCCTCCACTTTGAGCGCAATCTCTGCTTTGATCTGTGTGGCGAGTCCTTTACCGTCGAGTACATTCATAAGTGTAAGCGTAGAGTGTATTAAAGTGCTATAGATAGATAAGCTACCAGTAGCCCTAGAGCTATGGCCGCTAATCGATCTAGCGATATGTCGTGAGATCCCTTAGAGTCTATTTCAAATATGATCGTAGTAGACACGTGCAGTAGACTGCCTGCCACAAGGGCCATGATGTAAGCGTAGGCGGAGCTTGATATATCTATCCAAATACCTACAAGCTGCCCGAGTGGTGTCATGACGGCAAAGACGAGCAAGAGCAGCCAGCCCTTTATACTTTTACGATAGATCATACGCAGCATCGTCGCAAGAGTAAAGGCCGCAGGCAACTTGTGAAACACTACCGCCCAGAGATAACTGTGATGATGGTCATGCTGATGCAATGACTCGCTACCACTACTCAGAGGCAATCCTTCTAGAAAAGCATGTACACTCAGCGCGAGCAGAATACTTGTCACTTGCTTAGAC
Organism: Saprospiraceae bacterium; assembly: GCA_020630495.1. Classification (GTDB taxonomy): domain Bacteria; phylum Bacteroidota; class Bacteroidia; order Chitinophagales; family Saprospiraceae; genus JAHDBH01. The sequence continues at coordinate 19,088 of JAHDBH010000005.1, read as the reverse complement.
ATATGATCGGACTGGATATGAATATGGCCATGCTCTATCCCTTTGGAGAATACATCCAAGACTATCTGAATCCCAAATCCTAACAATACAAAAAGTGCTACTGTACGCTCCGTACCGTGATACACCTCGGGAAAAATATGAAGGATCACTACTCCGAGTAGAAAGGCACCTGTAAATGGAATGACTCGCTGCTTCCACAAGGACTTATGCTCAGACCATGGCAACCACTGTGCCAGCAGACCGCCGAGGACGACGATACCAATGAGAAGAAGAATAGAAATAGCTGGATTCACACAGAAAGTCTAGGCCTCATCAGCCATGATGAAGGCGTAAAAGTGATATAAATATGATGCACCAGCAAGGCTAATATTGTACCCAATACTGCTCCCGCTACTATGTCCAAAGGATAGTGCACGCCTACATATACCTGTGATAGTGAAATGCTACCCGCCCATAGGAAAGATGCGCTCCCAAGCAGTACCCTACGACTGACTCCAGTCGCTAGCAGCATGGTAAGTATCGTGGCAAAGCCAAAGTGATTGGTCGCATGACTACTAGTAAAGCTGTATCCACTGCCACAATGAACTCTCAGCTCTATCGCATCTTCCACCATGACGTGACATGGTCGAGGTCGCTCCACCAGCGGCTTCAGTACTCGGCTACTGATCACATCCGTAAGACCAAAACACAGAAGTATAGCTGCTATCGCTGGCAAAGCGCGCTTACGATATCGCAAGATCATGTACGCAGCGATGACGAGGTAAAGCGGTATCCAGTGCTCCGCTTCACGCAGCCATGGCGCTACTGCATCTAGCACATCACTCGTCCAGCCAGTGTTGATCCAATGAAATATCTGCTCATCTATGCTCAAGATGACCTGCGAGCTTGGATGATCATGCGCGAGGAGCTGGACCTATCATAGGTAGACAGATCATAGTCACCATAGACCTTCTCAACCGTCATCCCAGCATCTTCTATCATCAGAGTCAAGTCTTCTAGCTCAAAGGCTCGTACTCGCTCCTGATGCGTCATCACTTGATCACCATCAGTGATAGTAATGTCCTTGACAAAGTATCCCGCGAGGAGTGCCCGCTTCATGTCAAAGTGAACACCCTCCCGAGTGATCTCATCGTGAAATACAAGCTGCGATGCGACTCGCGGAGAATTCAAATAATCTATGAGAAATACGCCACCCGGCTTCAGCGAATGAGCGATACTCTCAATAGCCTTGGAATGATCATCATCATGCTCAAAGTATCCAAAGCTGGTGAAGAAATTAAAGACATAGTCAAAGTACTCAGGTCTGAATATAAGGCGCATATCGTGCGTAAAAAATCGCAATCTCTCCGTCTCGTACTGCTGAGCGTAAAGTATGCTCGATGGACTCAGATCTACTCCGATCACATCATATCCCATAGCTGCAAGCGTCCGTGTATGCCGACCCTTACCACACGCTAGATCTAGCATCATCGCATCTGGTGATGGACTGAGTGATGCAACGAGATCTTCCAGAAATCGTCTCGCCTCCGTCTCATCCCTATGTGCATATAGCAGGTGATAATACTCACTGTCAAACCAATCTTCAAACCAATCTGCCATAGATATACTCTTCTATTCTTTACAGAACAGATGCAGCCGAAAGTGCTACATTTGTCCGCGGTCATCAGACCCATTGAACGTGCAATAAATTACCTACCAGATTCACCTCATAGCATGAGCCTCATCAAGTCAGTCAGTGGTATCCGCGGCATTGTCGGTGGCAAGTACAACCGTAGTTTGACAGCTGTAGACATCACAGAGTGTACCGCAGCTTACGCCCAGTGGATCATCAATAGTGGCAAAGGTAAGAAGGTAGTCATAGGTAGAGATGGCAGACTCAGTGGAGAGCTCGTATCCAGGCTCGTATGTACTGTGCTACAGAGTATGGGCATCGATGTCATAGACGCTGGCTTATCCACTACACCTACTATAGAGATGTATGTCACACACCAGCAGGCCGCTGGTGGCATCATACTTACAGCTAGCCACAATCCACGACAATGGAATGCCCTCAAATTACTAAATCACAAGGGCGAATTTCTCTCTGCGGCAGATGGCGATGAGATCTACTCCATCGCCCGAGATCGCTCCATGCAATTTGCCGCTGTAGATGACCTGGGCACCTACACAGAAGTAGACGATGCTATCAATTATCACATAGATCAGATCATGGACCTGAAGGATCTGGTAAAAGCGAATGAAATAGCTGAACGTGCCTATCACGTACTTGTGGACTGTATCAATAGTACTGGTGCCATATCCATACCTGCACTCCTAGACCGACTAGGCTGCAAATACACCTTACTCAATGCGGAGCATATGGGCGAGTTTGCTCACAATCCCGAACCCCTAGCCGTCCATCTGCAAGAGAGCATAGCCGCCATGAAATCTGGCGACTACGATCTGGGCATCATCGTAGATCCTGATGTAGATCGCTTAGCTCTGATCGATGCAGACGGCAACATGATTGGTGAAGAATATACTCTAGTCACAGTAGCAGACTATGTGCTAAGTCATCGGAGTGGCGATACCGTCAGCAACATGTCCTCTAGTCGTGCACTACGAGATGTGACCAGAGCTCACGGCTATGAGCATCACGCGAGCCAAGTGGGCGAAGCTCATGTAGTCGCTAAAATGAAAGAAGTCCGAGCGCCAATAGGCGGTGAGGGAAATGGAGGCGTGATCCTGCCAGAGCTCCACTACGGTCGTGATGCGCTAGCAGGAATCGCCCTGGTCCTATCTTACATGGCGAGTAGTGGCAAATCATTGAAAGAACTACGAGCAAGCTATCAGGACTATTACATGGCAAAGCTCAAGTGCAGCTATGACGATGGTCTGGATGTGCAGCAAGTGCTAGAAAAGATCGCTTCTCGGGAAGATCAGAATACCCTAAATCAAGCTGACGGCCTCAAAATCGATCTCGAGGAAGGCTGGGTACACCTCAGAAGATCCAATACAGAACCCATCATCAGAGTGTATACAGAATCTACAAGTCCCGAATCCGCGGACAGCTTAGGTAACAAATACTTACGTATCTTAGATGAAACTATCGCATCGCTATGAGCATCTATCTAGACAATGCCGCCACCACCCCCATCCTACCCGCTGTAAAAGAGGAAATGATCGCCGTGCTCAAGGACTATCATGGCAATCCCTCCTCCATACACGCCGCAGGTAGACAAAGCCGAGTCCTCATAGAGAAAGCACGTAAAGTGGTAGCCAATTACCTCACAGCTTCTGTAGGCGAGGTGTTTTTCACAAGTGGCGGTACAGAAAGCAACAATATGGCACTCAAGTGTGCCGTCCGTGATCTTGGAGTCAAGCGCATCATCAGTAGCGGTATGGAGCACCACTGCGTACTCCACACATTGGAGGATCTGGCAGAGAACTGCGGTACTGAGGTCATCCTACTAGATTACCATCCGCAGACTGCCGTAGATCTGGATCAGTTGAGTGATCTCCTATCTACGAGCGATACACCGACGCTCGTATCGCTCATGCACAGCAACAATGAAACCGGTGCTATGATCGATCTGCATCAGGTCTCGGCCCTGGTGAAAGAACACGGTGCGTATTTCCACACAGATACCATCCAGACTGTGGGTCACTTCCGCATAGATGTAAGTAAGATTCCAATCGATTTCTTGACTGGATCTGCCCACAAATTTTACGGACCCAAGGGAGCAGGATTTATATACATCAATGGTGATCTGTCGATCAAAAGCTGGATCCACGGAGGTAGTCAAGAGCGTACTATGCGAGCTGGTACAGAGAACCTCTATGGCATCGCTGGACTCGCAAAAGCATTAGAACTCGCAGAAAGTGAACTGGACGAGCGATATGCACAGTTGCTGAGAAATAAAAACTACTTTCTCGACCTCATCAAAGAGGTATTTCCTACTGCCAAGGTTGTAGCTGGCGAAAGCAAACTATCCAATCCAAGAGTGGCCAATATCTCCTTTGCCCCCAATAGTAGGTCAAGCACACTGCTCATGCTGCTCGATATTGCAGGGATCTGTGTCAGTGGTGGCAGTGCCTGCAGCTCAGGAAGCCAGACGGGCAGCCACGTACTCAAAGCAATGGGTGAGTGCTCGGAGCGCACTGCAGTGAGATTCTCCTTCTCTCATCTCAATACCACCGACGAGATCGACCAAACAGTCACAGCACTCACCAATATCCTCAGAGAAGCAAGCCCTGTAGTGTGATCAGCCCCATGGATGAGAGATACATGCATAGAGCACTAGCTCTTGCTTCTCTCGGCAGAGACACGGCTCCCAATCCCCCTGTAGGCGCAGTGATCGTCTGCGGTGATCGCATCATCGGCGAGGGCCATCATCATCGTCCTGGAAGTGCACATGCAGAGGTCATGGCGCTCAGAAGCGTACACGCCGTCAATCGTCATCTGCTGACTCATGCTACCATGTATGTGACCTTGGAGCCTTGCAATCATCATGGTCGCACAGGACCTTGTAGCCAGGCCATACTCGCTGCGGGCATAGCTAGGGTCGTCATAGGTACCGCAGACCCCAATCCTCATGTGCATGGATCAGGAAGTAAGGTGCTAGAAGAGGCTGGTGTGGAAGTGATCATGCCATGTCTGGCAAATGACGCCAAACGGATCATCTACCCGTTCTATATATGGCAGACAGAGCAGAGGCCATTTGTCTTTCTCAAGTATGCCGTCTCCTCTGATGGATATATGGGAATCAAGGATCAGAGCATCTGGATCAGTGGAGACGCATTTGGCCGAAAGGCCCATCAATGGAGAAGCACTTATCAAGCAATACTCGTGGGAACAGATACCGCTCGCATAGACGACCCATCTCTCACTACTCGCTATGCATCTGGTCCTGATCCACTACGCGTCATCCTTGATCGTCAGGGAAGACTCGCTGCGGATCTACAAGTGTTTCTAGATGGGCGGCCTACTCTGCTCATCAGCTCTGTAAGCGAGACATTGCACGCGTCATCAGCAGTCCATCAGATCTATCTTGATGCATCAAAGTGGAACTGGAAATCCCTGCTCGCACTGCTATGGGATCATGGTATCTACACGCTCATGATAGAGGGCGGTCGACAGATCCTAGCGAGTATCATCGCAGAGGAGCTATGGGATCTAGCAGCAGTTGCTCGGAGTCCAAAAGCCCTGCATGGCGGCTTAGAAGCACCTATGCCTCCCAGTACACCATCACATCAAGAGACATGCGGCTCTGATATAGTCAGTTATTACCAGAGAGCGACTTTCTAAGCTGGGCGATAGGCGACTTCCTTGACGGCCTTCACGACCTTGGCGACGCTTGGGAGCCATGCATCCACAAGAGGCTTAGCATAAGGCAGGCTGGTATCTTCAGCATTGACACGGATCACAGGCGCATCCAGATAATCAAATGCCATGCGCTGTACGCTATAAGCGACTTCTGAAGACACACCGGCAAAAGGCCATGACTCATCGATTACTACCAGGCGATTTGTCTTCTTTACAGATTGAATGATAGTATCATAGTCCAGCGGTCTGATGGTACGCAGGTCGATTACCTCGGCGGAGATGCCTTCTTTAGCGAGTTCTTCTGCGGCAGACTTGGTCACTTCCATCATCTTATTATAGGAGACCAGCGTGACATCTGTGCCTTCGCGGCGGATAGCTGCTTTACCTATGGGCACCGTGTAGTCATCTGTGGGCACTTCACCCTTGAGACCATAGAGCGACTCAGACTCCATGACACAGACTGGATCATTATCTCTGATCGCTGACTTGAGTAAGCCCTTGGCATCTGCTGGATCTACACAGGATATCACCTTGAGGCCAGGGCAGTTAGCGAGCCAGCTCTCAAAAGTCTGGGAGTGCTGCTGCGCAAGCTGACCTGCAGAGCCTGATGGCCCCCTGAATACAATAGGACAGCTAAAATCACCAGCCGACTGGCTGAGCGTCTTAGCGGCATTGTTCACGATCTGGTCAAAAGCCAGCACCGCAAAATTCCATGTCATAAACTCCACTATGGGACGAAGGCCATTCATAGCGGCACCCACACCTATACCAGCAAACCCAAGCTCAGCGATGGGTGTGTCAATCACTCGCTTAGGACCAAATTCATCTAGCATCCCCTTGGATACTTTGTAGGCGCCATTGTACTCGGCGACTTCCTCACCCATGAGGAATACGCTCTTGTCTCTCCTCATCTCTTCTGACATTGCCTCTCCCAGGGCTTCTCTTAGTGTAATTACTCGTGACATGCAGTCTTGTATATTTTGTGTCAAAGGTATTGTAACTTTTGGCCAGTGAGCTCCGTTACTACATCAAACATCACAAAACAGTTTTCATGAAAAAGATTTTTGTCCTCTCGCTCCTCGTACTCGGCTTCACCTCTGCTCAAGCTCAGTGGTATAAAAAAGGTCCTTCTGTAAAAGGTAATGGTGTGCTGGTGACCGAAGAGCGCGACATCAGCACATTCGCCGAGGTGAGTGTAGGCGGTGCGGTAGACGTATATATCCACAAAGCAAATGAGCACCGGGTGGAAGTCACCACTGACGAAAACATCATAGAATATGTCAAGACGGACGTAAAGAACGGTGCGCTTGTAATCAAGACAGAGGCTAATCTGAGAAAATACAAAGAACTCATAGTCAATATCTATACACCTGATTTCCATAAGCTGGATGTCTCTGGAGCCTGTGACCTGTGGGTCAAAGGAGACTTTAAGTCAGAAACTCTGTCTATATCGGGCAGTGGCGCCTGCAATATCTACGCGGATAATATCAATGCTAAGAATGTAGTGATCAAAGCTAGCGGTGCGACCGATATGACTGTAGGTGGCAAGTGTGACGATCTCAAGATCCACTCCAGCGGAAGTAGCGATGTGATGGCCAAGAAACTATCTACCCACACAGCCAGCGTACACGCTAGCGGTGCCAGTGACATCAGTGTCATGGCTGACGGGAAGATCCACGGTGGTCTGAGCGGAAGCTCTGATCTAGAATACTACGGCAAACCATCAGCAGTCGAAGTGAGTACATCTGGTGCCAGCGATGTCAGCAAGGGTGAATAAGCCTGAGCGTGCTACATCTGTAATAGATGAGATGGATATTAGCTCAAGCTAGAGAGTCCAGTAAAGCATATCACTGATCTTGCCAGTGTAGAGGCTCTTGATGTCCATAAGCGCGCCTTGGCCTCGAGATAAGTGCTTGAAGTACGACTCGTCTAGAGCGAGATAACTCTCATGCTTTACAGCGAGCAAGATACAGTCATATTTACCCGAGGGCTCCTTGAGCTCCAGTCCATAGCTCCTATGTAAGCTCGAGGAGTCTGCGTGTGGATCTGTAATATCAACCTCTACCCCGTAGCTTTCGAGCTCCTTGACCACATCAACCACTTTACTGTTGCGGATGTCGCTGACGTCCTCCTTGAATGTAATGCCCATCACCAGTGCTCGAGATTTGTTAATCGGCACCCCTTGATCACTGATCATGAGCACTGCTTTCTTGGCTACATGCTTAGAGAGATTATCGTTGATCTTGCGACCAGTAAGAATCATCTCAGGGGTGTATCCTAGTTCGATGGACTTATGTGTGAGGTAATATGGATCTACGCCGATACAGTGTCCTCCTACCAGGCCAGGATAAAACTTGAGAAAATTCCACTTTGTCCCAGCAGCTTCAAGGACATCTGAAGTGTTGATACCCGCTCTGTCAAATATGAGTGATAGTTCGTTCATGAGAGCGATATTCACATCGCGCTGCGTGTTTTCTATGATCTTGCAAGCCTCTGCTACGCGGATGCTCGTCGCACGATGGACACCCGCGGTGATGATCGATTCGTACAGCTCGGCTACAAAGCTGAGTGCCTCCGCGCTATCGGCAGATACCACCTTCACCGTATTGGTCAGAGTGTGAACTTTATCACCTGGATTGATACGCTCTGGAGAGTATCCCACGTGGAACTGCTCTGGATATGTGAGTCCAGATTCTTCTGAGAGTATAGGAACACAGTCCTCCTCTGTGCAACCTGGATATACTGTGGACTCGTAGATCACATAGTCACCATCAGATAGCACAGACCCCACTGTCTTACTTGCAGCTTGTAGAGGATTGAGATCCGGGACATTAAATCTTGTCACAGGCGTAGGTACAGCTACGATATAGACATTGGCCGACTTGAGATCATTACTGTCTGATGTGAATGTGATGTCGCACCCGAGGAAGTCCGCAGAGGACAGTTCATCATTAGGGTCCTTACCGGACCGCATGACATCGAGCTTTTCCTCATTGATATCAAAGCCAATGACCGGGAACTTCTTAGCAAGTTCGAGAGCTATGGGCAGGCCTACGTAGCCCAGTCCCACCGCGCCTATTACAATTTCATCTTTACGCATAGTAAATTTACTTAATACAAAGCTACAGTTCGAGACCTACATCTGGTACTTTTGGCCTAGTGGAATCGCTGAAGTATAGTATTATCGTAGCGACATATAATCGCAAGGATGAGCTCCAGGAGCTACTGGCCTCCGCAGAGCTGCTTAACTTCCCCCGATCAGCATTTGAGATCGTCATCGTGGATGATGGCAGCACGGATGGCACCGAGCAGTACATTGATGATTACACATCAGAATTGTCTCTAGTATATCTCAAGCAAAAGAATCAGGGCCCTGGTGAGGCACGCAATTATGGTATGCGCCAGGCCCGTGGCACATATTACATCTTCATTGACAGTGACTGTATGTTTCCTGTAGACTATCTGGATATAATAGATAAAGCTGTGACGCAACATGAGTATGAGGCCTTTGGTGGTCCAGATACTTATCATCCAGACTTTTCAGATTTCCTCAAGGCCATCAATTATACCATGACTAGCTTTCTCGGTAGCGGCGGCACACGAGGTAGTGCCACCAGTGTCACGAAGTACTATCCTCGAAGCTTCAATATGGGCATTCACCGTAAGATATTTGCTGATATAGGTGGCATGAACAGACTCCGCCACGGTCAAGATATGGATCTGAGTATGCGCATCTATGCTGCTGGGTATAAGGTTGGCCTCATACCAGATGCCTACGTATATCATAAGCGCCGCACAAGTCTCAAGCGATTTTTCAAACAGATATTTAACTGGGGCGTGGCACGAATTAATCTGGGACGCAAGTATCCTGAGTTCATGAAGTTGATCGCTTTCATGCCTCTCGTACTTGTATGTATTTATATGCTTTGCTTGCTGGGTGCTGTATTTTCGGGGGCTTTCGCCCAAATGCTCGTCTGGTGTACTCTCTTTGCATTCATAATATGCATGATCGCTTTTGCTCAAGCTACCACGATATATAAAAGTCCGAAAATCGGCCTCATGGCAGCATTTCTACTGCCCCTCCAGGTATTTGCCTATGCATGTGGTACTGCAAGTGGCCTGCTACAGTGGATGATAGGAAGAGAAGAAGCCGAAGGGTTTGGGAAAAACTATTATAAATGAAAAAATATCAGTATCACTGTCACAGTCAGCAGGATCTGAGCATATAGCTAGCTAAGGCTTCCTTTTCATCGATACACTTTGCAAGAGGATGATATATACGTTATCCATTGGCAATACTGTAAAGCTGAGCAAGTAAAGAAGAACTAATATGAAAAATAGATCTCAAAGAACCGTAAAAAATCATACCAGCAAATAGGCTCTCATCACCCCTGCAGAGCATCAAAGGAGCAGCTGACTACTTATCCTCTCTGGCACATATCCCAAGTGACCTAAGACCCACACTAGTCTATATGCGATCAGTTACAGCACAGCAGTAATCCAATAAGGCACGATACCATCAAATCACATGCCCCATGAAGAAGCAAAAAAAGACCAAAAAAACCAGGACATCCACCAAAAAATCCAGCAACCAAAAAACATCAAATCCAGCCAAGGTAATAGAAGCCACTTGGCTAAGAGAGATCATATGCCTCGCATTAATCAGTCTCATAGCACTAGTCCTTTATCATAAGATACCTGCATATGAGTGGATTGTGAATACTCATATCAAAAACAACCTTAGCTACTTTAAAAAATACAAAACCCTCACGGACAAGGAGCGCATCACAGCGAAGCTTGGTATAAATCATCAATATGCCATGTACATCAAAGAGCAGACTCAAGAAGATGCTGTCATCCTATTGCCGTCCAAAGAAACACTTCTCAGCAGCACGACTAATAATCAGTTTGCCAGTGGCAACAAAAGCGCTACGATAGCCAATCGCGTATGGATCAGTAATTTCATATACCCACGTAAGGTCATTTACGAAAATGAATTATCAGATCAAAATAAAACAGACATTACACATGTAGGAATCGTCAATGGCTGGGGCTATCAATATGTCCCCTCGCCACCATCCAACAAACCAGACAATCTCATCATAGCCCTCAAGTAAAATCAATGAGTATAGTATTTATCATAATCAGCGTATTAGCCGGCTATCTCCTACTTGAGGCCATTACTCCTCAGATTGATCTAGTAGCGAAGCTATCATACGCCATACCTGTTGCATTTGGATCGGTTTCTATTCTTGGTCTTTTGTTCAATCTTGTTGGGATACCTTTCTGTGTGTGGAGTGCTATAGGCATGTGTGTACTCCTTATAGGACTATGCGGAACTTACGTCTGGCGTCATAGCACACTAGATCCACCTAGCATGAGCCTCGTACGTGATTGCCTTACTCACGGAATATCATGGTATATATGCTTCACTATTATCACAGTCACTTTGATATTCGTATTTGCCAAGGGCGCTTTCTGGCCTCCTGCGGCCTATGACACCATTACGGGTTATGACTTTGTCGCAGTTCAAATGTCTGTGGAGCAAACATTTAATCCCAGCATATATCACCAATCACCATCGGTTGCCAGTGCCAGGATGGTCTATCCCCCGTTAATTCCTAGTATCAATGCACTGTTTTACGCCATGGGTGATAGTTCAGGAAAACTGTGCAATTATCTACTATGGGTAAGTTTTATACTTGCCTTCTATCAAGCCGCAGCGCAGTACACTAATTCGATGATGGCTATGCTCTTCACGATTCTGGTGCTATACACACCAGAGATACTAGCGGCGAGTTCACTCTCCATGACCAATGTACCGATGCTTGTCTACTCTTTTGGGGGAGTTTACTTTGGCTTACAATATCTGAAGACCAGCAACTTTCGACATCTACTCTTGAGCTGTCTACTATTTGGCTTTGGTCTATGGCTTAGAAGCGAAACGATCGTATTCTTGCTTGCTATGATGATCTTTGTCATACCACAGCTGATCCGCGATCGAAGGATTAAGACCATAGCCATATTTGCCATCCCACTGACTATCTACGTACTATGGGAAATGTACATATCTCACATCCTACAATCATCAACACTTAAGCAACCTTTTCAATATCGTATATTCATCGACACCAAGAAGATTAGCGTTATGATGAGCGACATATGGGACACGACCACGGAGACGAGATTCTACGGTGTATCGATGTATGTCGCTTTGTTGGGACTAGTAGTTAGTCTGATCACTCGTAGATTTAAGGCTTTCACAGCACTCCTCGGCATTATCGTCGTAAGTTGGCTTGGATACATAGCTATCTACTATCAGATTGACAACTTCAATGGAGAGCGTATCACGGGCAACTATATCAAAGCGGGATACAAACGTGGACTCTTTAATTTCATACCATTGATATATCTGTACGTGCTGAGCATACCTGTACTGAAGAAGTATTGGGAGAGGTATTTGCCGT
>JAHDBH010000005.1:0-7216 GCA_020630495.1 Saprospiraceae bacterium | reverse complement strand
AGACAAGACACAACCACTGAAGCGAACATAGCAAGAATTAAAATCAATAGGCTTGATCTACTAAACGGTTGCATCTTAAAAACATACCATATAAACAAGTATTTCACAAAATTAAATGCGCTGAGACTAATGAGTGTAGCTACAGCCGCACCTTCTATCCCAATACGAGGAATAAGTATCAAATTACATATAATGGTGAGGAATCCCATTAAAATGATGAGCGCAAGATTCCAGCGATACCTTGACGAATATATGAGAATCGCTTGATTGATACCAGTCACACCATTAACCACCTTGCTAAGCCCGAGATATAAAACCACTGGAGCACTTAGAACAAGGCTTTCATAATTTGGGGTCAATAAAAAAATATCCGTCAGATTAAACCATACCAGTAGAAGAAGAGCGCTACTAACTATAAACGAGATGTCAGATGATCGCTTATAAAGATCAAGTATTTTGCCCTCTTTGTTCTCCGCAAAGCACTTAGATATTTTAGCGCCAAGGAGAGAATTAAGAGAACTCATAGGAATACTCAATATATTAGCGATAAAGAAACCGATACTGTAAATACCTGCACTCCTATAATCAATCATACCACCAACCATTATGGTGTCTACACGAAATGCCAACACCATACCTAAGGCTCCTAGAGCACTCCATAGTCCATAGGTAAACATAGAAGACAACTCCACCTTCTTGAATTCTAAGATTTCTCGTAGCTGCAAACGAGTAGCAAGGAAACCTCTACGAGCTGCTGTATATCTGAGCAGATAGAGGAGAACGAATGAACGAGCTATAACATACAACCAAAGTGCTTGGGAAATCGGCATATCGAAGAAAGCAACAAAACAGACAGCAACTGGCACCAATAGTTTCTGCGTCAAATTATTAGCTACAGCAGGCATCACCACCTCCCTAATATTAGTCAAATACTTCTCAATCCAACTTATCAGCAACACTATTAAACTTAAAACAACTATCAGTGGAGCGTTCTCAGCTAATCTAATGGTATCGAAGCCTCCCAAAACCAACAATTTACTCAACTCAGACCTGCCAAAATAACAAGCAAGCAAAATAAGCGCATAGGAGGTTATAGCATATAGAAGAGAAAAAAGGAAGAAACCGCGAGCGTTATCTTCATTGTCTTTGTAAAATTTCACACTAAGATGGATCACTCCTAGACCCATTAAGGGCCCTAGAAAGAGCGCGAAAGAAATCACAAATTGAAGCAGTCCAAAGAATTCAAGGTCAAGTGGATAGACATACAGCGTACTTATAACACCCAAGCCCACGCCAACTAGCATAAGCAGAGTCCTATACGCGGCTTGGCTTCTAATTACATTACTCACAACGATAATATATCCTCACCTCCTAGTGACTCTATTATCATTCTATGCAGTAAAATATGCCCATCCTGATTAAAGTGTATTCCGTCAGGATAATAATCAGAACTTGACAATTCGGAGGTGTCCACGAATCTACAATTACGGCTAGAAGCGACATCCATAAGAATCTTATTATAGCATCGCACTCGATTTACAGAACGAGGAAGAGCCTTTTCTACACGCTCATCAGGAATATTAATACCTATTATCACAATTGAACAACTGACATTCGCCTGTATGGATGACACGATAAAATCGATATTACGATAAAACCTTTTTGCATTTATCCAAGGCCTATAAAATCTTGCCATGGCAAGACCAGGTCTTATTTTTGCAATAACATTATAATAAAAGAAATTTTTAAAAATCCCATATAAACTTCGACTCTTAGATGTTAAATTTTTATAAAGCCAATATGGCAGCTCTCTCGAACATGCATCTACTACACCTATATTAAGAATGTATATATCGCCATTTTCAGCAATCACATCATCTATCCTATTTACATAGTAAGAACTCAATCGAGCTCCATGACTGAAGTTTTTTGTTGATCTAAATTGATCTTTTAGAAAACTGTAATAAGACTTACTTCCATCCACGAATGGGCGAATCCGTATACCTACAGAATTAGATAATAAAACTATTGAGTTGTTAGGAAAGTGTTGCATAAATGTAATCATTATCAACAATTTCCACTTCATAATTACGCTCACGTAGTAAAAGCGAAATCGCCTTAGAAAGCGGCACATCTTGATTGGTATAGCGAGCAGCTATTGCTAAGTTAGCTGGTCGCAGGACTGTCAGACCTTGCAGCGCCCTCTCCTCAGCACCATTTAACTGAATAAGCATAAAATTGACATATTGCCAAGAATACATATCCAATAAATAATCAAGGGTATAGCCCTGCACCTTATAACCTCTGCCATTATCATACCTTATGTCTACGCTACTGCTTTGCCCATCACCTTCGCGCATGGAAAAATCCAACTCTTGCGATGAATCCCAAATAGCTCCATGAATCAGATCAACATTTTGGAATCCATTGTACTCTACATTTTTTTTAAGTAGCTTGAAATTTTCAGGATTCGGCTCTATAGCCATCACACGACCTCCCTCGAGCACTTGAGAAAGAAGGTAGAGAGTGTAATATCCTCTGTAGGCGCCCATTTCTGCAACGAAGTCATTTTGTTTGACTTTATACTTTAATTCCTTTTTTGGACCCTTAAATTTCAACCCACCCTCAATAAATCGAATAGCAATATCACAAGCGATAGAATAAGCCGCAAATGGCAAAACGCGCTTCGTACGGGTCGAAAGCATAACATAATACTTTCGCAATTTCTGCGGCGACTTAAATCCATAGAATCTAAGTCCTCCTTCGAGCTCCACATAAAAGTACTTTTCCTCTTCACCGCATGTGTGAATCGACATTGTCTCTACTATACGATTAATCGCCAACCTTGTCTTGATGTACGGGATATCTAGCATATGTAAACTTTATCTTCCATAGCCAATGCAAAGGCCATCCAAGAATCACCCCATCTGACATAAGGCGTTTTTTCTATATTACGGCCATTTCTTCTAAAGTACAAATAACCTTCAGGATTGTACAGTAAAGGGACATAGTCGTAAAGGAGGCTATTGAACTTGCCTTCATTACCAAAATATTTTGCAACTATCATACACTGAGCGATCACATGACTGTCTAGTACATCAGGACGAGTCAGTGACAATTTAGGTCTACCATCAGGATGAAACAAGGAGTCAAGATAAAAGTTATGACCTCTCTCAGCAGAATTGTGCCAACAATATTGATCTCCAAGGTACTTCTCGCAAATCTTCAGATTTTCCAGTATGTATGCTGTATGATACGTATCAATCTTGGGTGGTGAGGCTGAATCCGAAAAATATGTCCACGAACCATCAGATTGCTGCCTATTACAAGTATACCTCACTAAACGGCTAGCGACTGATCTGAATTCGGGAATATCGCTTACACTAGAGAGCATAGCTAAACTTCCTGCAATCATCATATTACTATTGTAAACCAATAGATTATCAATCTCTGTGTAGGCTAGACAGAGCTCATCCTCACTTTCATAGCACACTGGAAAGTCAGTACAGAGAAACTGAGCTGCCTTGATAGCGTAGTCTAAAGCTACTTGATCCTGAAATACAATGTGCAACTCAACAAACGCCTTGATTACTTGAGAAGTCACAGTGGCCCTAATAGTGTGCTTAGGAATCAGCTGCTTGCTGTACCAGTCATATGGTTGACCCCATCCACCTCCATCGCCACGGACTTGGTAATCGTCTAGGATACGCGATCTCAGACGCTTTATTTCTGTCATCGTTTCATCACCCAGCTCTTCTGACCTAAGTAGGGCCCTAAGAAAAAACGAATCACTCTGTGAGAATCTCTGCCTCTTGACTCCACCTATCTGACGTGTGACTAGTGGCACATGTTTCCTTATACTCCCACTGATTTCGCTGACAATGCGTCTCACTAATCGATTAGGAAATCGACGCTTTAAAAATAGAGTAATACGTAAATTGTCTATATCACAGAGGTCATAGCTCATGTAGTTGCGCTCGCTCCAGTATTGAAGTAAGTCGCTTCGAATAGTGCTGATATGAACACTCGGCTCGTTCACTCTATCAGATCAGCTTTACATTGATCACCAAATAGCCTTATTAGTCTGCTATAAGCATTCATTGCAGGCGGCAAATACGCCAGTTTGCCAAACTCGAAAGATGGGTCATCACTTATGGTAGAGACATTTTGATTTTTCTTCGCTGAGAGATTTTTTTGTTCTACCCTACTATCTACTCCAATCCATGCGTGCAAGTCAGTAAGGGATTGAATATTCAAGTCTTTGAGATCGTACCCAACCACTTTATCTGAAAATTCATTACAAAATTGACTGATAAAGTTATTCGTTTCACAGTAATGAAAAAGTATTTTATCAGCAACAGATAGCGCCTCAAATGTTTCAGTATTTCCCCGTAATAATCGATACTCGGCTTGCTTATTCCCATCATACCATGATCTCTTCATACCAGAAGACAAAAAACCCTTGGGATGTCTATACAGAACCACGAACTTGGCCTGGGGCATCAACTCAGCGATAGCATAGGCAAAGAATGTTAGGTTATTATTAGTTTCAAAGTAGCGCTTTTCACATTTATAAGCATATCTAAGGTACTCCTGACGAGCTGTAATAAAAATTTGTTTAGCCACTTCGGTCGCATGCTTCTGAGACGTCTGAGATTGGTAAAGATCATAAATGAATTTTGACTGCATCGCAAGATTTGGCTGAGGGGCATGGTAGGCGGCAATACCCTTAATCTTAGCAAAATGCTCCGCATACCACTGCGTGGCAACTCTACCAGTCGACAAGAAGAACACAGGACAATCTAGAGAAGGCAACTTTTCGTAAATCTCCTCACTCGATAATTTTCGAGAAGGCCGTCCATAAAGCATGAGCCACCGCATCTTCTCTACCAGACTAGGCTTCATCGACCTGATTGATTAGTTGACTACATGTAAGTGAAGTCGCCATGCTACCTTTTGCAATCTTGAGTAGATCTCTATACATGAGCGAAACACTCTCAATCTGATCATCATCAAGTGATGAGTTGTGCCAGAGCAAAGACAACACGCCACCATATCGTGACACCTCATCGATCAGTGTTGAAAAACTTTTCTTGGCTGAGTCCACATCAAAGTCCTGATAGTGATAGTATGTCGCATCCATCACTGTCAAAGGTATAGACCAATGATCATAGCTGCAGTCATCTCTGTGATTGTAAGGACGTGAAGGGAAGCAAAAGCCTCTTCGCCACCCTTCCTGCTCTGCAAATCCCAGGGTAGCATCGTAACTTATTCCTGAATGACTGTGAATCGACGGTGTGCAATGTTCATCATAGCAAAGTCTATGCTGTCGTATACCTTCAACACTACTCCCCTTTACCTCTTCCAAGAGCCTGACATTTCGAAGCATTTCATCTTGATCCTGATATGAAGCCATAGTTCCATGAAGTTGGACTTCGTCTCCACGATTCACGAGCTGTGAAATGACCGATCTGAGTCTAGGTGACGTCATATCATAGCGAGCGTCCTTTGGACCATCACCTTGAGGCAAAAAGAAGTATGTAGATCGCAGATTATATTGATCGCTCAGCTGACCCAATAGATCAAAAGTCCAATAGGGATCATAGGCAAGTCGCTTTTCCTCTGACATCGTCCAATATCTTAGCCAATTCCAGATATAACCAAAGTCAAACTTCTTAAGCCTAGATCGTAATAAATAATGATTAAACTTAGAGACAACATCAATGTCATGCGTTAACAAAAAGACAAAGCTACTTGCGAGTCTTTTTCTTCTTACTGTAACTCTCGGCATAGCAAGCTGAACAGCCTGTGCTAGCACATCGTACATCTCATTTACAATGGGCCTATGTAATGTATTCAGAGCGCTAAAGAAAGTGGAATGATAAGGGACGCGACCGTAGCGATCACGATCACGTACATCAAGCTCGTACTGGCCACTAAGGACAAAAAAGATTGACCTGAATATGTCATGAGTAAATACAATGCTACCTTCCCTTGGAACTACGTGTGATTTCACATCCTCTGTCGGAAATAATACCCATGACCCTTCAACTTCTATCACTTTAGCCACGTCAAAAGGGCTTGCTGACTTTGGCACTACAATATGCTTACTATCTTCGTCATCAATAGGACCATACCAAATAAGCTCTCTAACATCACAAGAGACATTCCAACACATCTCAAAATGAGCCAGTACATATTCGACCTGATTAGAAGAAAGCCAGAGATCTTTAGATTCGTGCGTCATAGAACTGAGGCATATTGTGAATATAAAGTCAATAGACGCTCCTTAGAAACATCAAGATTGAGATCTGAAAGAACTGCTTGCTTCCCGCGACTACCCATATTCGTCCGCCTAGCAGGATCACCTCGTAGCTCCTCTATACAGTTGGCCAACTCATCGACACTCTCAGATGTAAAAACCAATCCACAATCATACTTCTCCACAATTTGCTGCTGTGGTAGACAATTTGAAACTATCAGTGGTTTACTCAGCATCATGTACTGATAGATCTTATTGGCTACACCTGACTCATGCTGAGGATTCTTGAGAAACGGCGCCACACACACATCGACTAGCTCTCCATACATAGCCAAATCACTCTGATCAATCCAAGGTACATAGTAAAAGAGAGCATCCTGGTCACGTGATAGATAGTCATCGAATCGGCCTCGATCAGCTCGGTCTACAGGACCGATAAACAGACAATTCACGAAAACTCCTCGTGAGCTAAGCTCCTTCACCGCTTCAAGAAGTGTAAATACTCCACGCCGATGTGCTATTCGCCCAAAATATAGTAATGTCACATCATGTCGTAGTACTATATCCGGCAACTTCTCACCACCTTTACTCTTGGCATATCGGGATAGCATAGGTAAATTGGGAAATACAGTGAAATCTGTAGGCAGGTCTGGATATCGGCTTTGTAGAAGCTCACGAAATGACTCACTCAGTACAATAATGTGATCGGCATACGCCAGATACTCTTTTTCTTTTTTTAACCACTTCTCTGGCTTGCTGAGAATCCTCTGCCACCAGGAAGTCGATGAACGGTAGAGGAAGATGGCGGAAGGATAATTCTCGTGTAGGTCGAGTATCATAGGTATTTCACGAGAAGCAAGTCCAGCGGCTCTACTCATATACAGATCGTGAACGTGTAATATGTCTATATCATATTTCAGCGCGAATTGCCTTATAGCCCGTCCCCATAGATCT
>JAHDBH010000214.1 GCA_020630495.1 Saprospiraceae bacterium | reverse complement strand
ATGATGTCACTATGCTCATATCAGATGATGCGGATAATTATCAGTTCTTCTATGAGCCATCAGATGATATCGTCAGCGGCGATGTAGAGGCCCAGGATATGGATAGCCAGGGATTACCCGTCGGGCTAGAAAATGAATTGACAATAGAGTGTGCGGACGATGATCAGACAGGTACATGGCGTGTCGTGCTAGCAGATCTCACAGGGATCAAGTCGGCTTCTTCCACTAGTGATGATGGCACCGCCCTAGTAGACGTCACTTGGGATATCACGGTCAGCGAAGATCCTGACGCACCACCATGCGAAAACGAAGAAGAGATCATCACCGATGTGGTGCTCACATGGACACCAGTAGATGGCGGAGCCGCCGTCGAGGCACGCGCACAAGATCCTGATGGTGAAGGCCCACTAGGGCTCGAGATTCTCGACGAAGTAGAGCTCATAGAAAACACGGAGTATACCATGAGCATCACTCTGACAAATAGCATAGAAGGAGAAGACATCACAGAAGAGATCATGGAAGAAGATGATGAGCATATGTTTTTCTTTGGATTCGGGGAGAGCCTCTTTGATGATCCGTCAGGTGACGGAAATATCGATAATCGCCCAGATCCAGTCAATTACAATGACATGGACGAAAACGGTCTGCCTGTAGGATTGTCTACTACCTGGACGACTGCTAGTGGCATTACTGATGGAGACTTCCGGGTCGTGCTCAAGCATCAGCCAGATATCAAATCAGAAACATCTACCTCAGAGGATGGAGGTACTGATGTAGATCTCACTTGGACCATCCAGCTGGGTACGGTAAGTACGGACAATCCTGCTTCCAATAAGCTTGGAGATCTAGTCCTCATGCCCAATCCTGTCACAGACATACTGACTTGGAAGCTTGATCATCAGAGCGACGACCTATCGCTCGATGTGCGCGTACTGAGTAGTACGGGTCATGTAATAGGTATATACAGTGATGCCGATCAGTCTCTTGTCCTAGGTGATATGCCAGCGGGAATGTATCTCTTGCAAGTCACGGATGGACAGAGTTCTATCACTCAGAAATTTATCAAACTGTAGTATAGACTGGCGTAGGCGACATGAGTCTTTCATGTCGCCTATACCATCTATAGATATTTACACACATTTTACTCATACAAGAGATGATCTGGTCCCATGGTGGACGGTGGTTCAGCTCCATGTGGATTGGCAGACAGATGCAAGTCGCCATAGCCGAAGAGCGACCTTAAATCCCCCGCTCCATGCCACGGCTAAGATCCAGGATCACAACTTACCACCCTCTGCATGACTTATCAAAACCACCAATTTCTTTCCTAATCATTAATCTCACCCGAGAAGCATCAATCCGACAGAGAGGATGATAGAAGACCATACAGATAAGGTCCCTTCATTATCTTTGGGCTGATCGCTGGCGCATAGGGCGCACACTCATCCCGAGGTATCAGTAGGACTATCATTACATCTAAAGCAAGAGAATACATCCATGAATACATCCGCTGCCCATACACTCAGATCTCACGCACTCCGTGTCACACCTGTACGTGAGCAAGTGATGCAGCTATTCTTAGAGGCAGGCACTACCGCTATGTCCAGTGCCGACATCGAGAAATCGCTCAAGTCTGTGGATAGGATCACACTGTATCGCACGCTGAGAGTCTTTGAGGAGAAGGGAATTATCCACAAAGCTTCCAGTCACAATGGTGTCATCAAATATGCCTCATGTTCTTCAGGGTGCGGAGAGCATAGCCATCAAGATGATCACGCTCACTTCCACTGTGTGGACTGCGATACTACGATGTGTCTCCCAGAGACGATCCTGCCCACTGTAGAAGTACCAGCTGGCTTCAAAGCAACAGATCAGCATCTCATACTGTCAGGAGTTTGTGACAACTGTCAGTGAGTCTTACCCGTGCCAAGTCTGATTATAATTGCTAGACGGCGATGATTGATCTCACCTCAAGATATCCTTTTCTCAGTGCCCCTCACTCATCATCATCTTTCCCCAGGCAATAGAAGCCGGCGTCGC
>JAHDBH010000056.1:8442-18044 GCA_020630495.1 Saprospiraceae bacterium | reverse complement strand
GGTCGGCAGGCAGTAAGACGCTAGGCGCGAAGTCCCTCAACTGAAATAAATATAAGACGAATAATTCTGGAATTAATCCACTACCTCTCTGTAAGCAAAGCTTGCGCTCGCAGAAGTCAAGTTTGTTCACCTAAGCCTTTGAATACCTTCTACCTATCCCAAGAAATCGTCCAGTCTATAAATTCTTATGGCGTAAAATGGCTTGTTAGATATACCCCATAAGACTTCAGCGAGCTAATGTAGAACCCAAAATCTAGACGCGTGTCGTAAAAGAGTCTCTACGTACTGCTGAATGCTACACACTCTCGTGAGGGAATATCATGTGTACGTCTGATCCATTTTTCTATCTAAGAAAATATCGCATCAGTTCTTCTCTCTGCCACATCATGGTAGATGTGAAGGCAGACCCTGATCTGACACACTATCACCCCAGATGAAGATGAGGGCAGATCTGATTGACCACATCTAAGCACTATTCTACCTCACTCCGCAAATCCTCCAATTCCAGTAACTGGATCAGCGTATCAATCTGATCCTCTGCGCGATATGCACCCTCCATCCTCAGCATCTTTCCATATCGCATGTGATGCATCCGTCCCAGATACATGGCCATAGCACCCTCATCGAGCAGTCCATCGATATAGGCACGATAGATATGGGGGAAATTTCTCAATCGCGATTCATACCCTTGCGAGTGATGGATAACTATCCATGGCGCTGTATTAGCTGCTTCACCCAGAGCTGTACTCGGGTAATCATGAGCATCAAGATATGCTTCTACTTTGGTCAGATTGACCTGATCCATTTCTATCTGTGTCCTGACATATTCTCTGTACTCCGCAGATTGTGCGCCATACTGGAGCAGGAGCGCTCCATCATCTGCGGCGCGCACACGCTGATCATCCTCCAGAATCTCAGTGAGGTAATTACTTTTCTTTTGATCTGTATCCAGAGCAAGTATTATTTGCTGGAGAGACTCAGCGGCAGTGTCACCACTCCTAGCACATCCCAGTATCAGGCTCGACACCATGAGAGCTACGCTCCAGATTACATAGAATTTCACGAGACTATGAGACTCATAATTCAAAGACCATTTAATATCCGAGAATCGTCTGTCGAGTCTGCTAGTTTTCATAGACTAAATGTATGCCTTACAGAGAAGATTGACGGACAGCACTAGTTCTCAATTGCACTCCTCAAGGCTCTTTCGCACGCCAGAATTTTTTTTGAACGAAAGTTCCACTATCTCTGCCCTGAGATTCTCTCCGATACTAGCCCACAGCAGTCCCGTGCACGAGAGCATCGCGCCATATAGTCTGCGTAGCTGAACTTTGCAGCTGCTATGAATAAACTTAAGATCATCAATGATCCGATCTATGGGCTGATCAGGATACCATTTACCCTGGTGTATGATCTGATCGAGCACCGATATTTTCAGCGCCTTCGTCGCATCAAGCAGATGGGACTGACACATCTGGTCTATCCTGGTGCAGTGCACACACGCTTTCATCACGCCCTGGGCGCGATGCATATTACCTGGCAGGCCATCCTGACACTGCGCAATAAAGGTGTAGATATATCAGATCTAGAGGCACAGAGCTGTCTTGCGGCCATCCTTCTCCATGATATTGGTCATGGGCCATTTAGTCATGCGCTGGAGAAAGTATTTATACCAGTGAGTCATGAGGAGATCTCGCTGGCTATGATGGAGCAGATCAATCGTGAGATGAGTGGCGCGCTCGACCTGGGCATCTCCATGTTTGTCGGTGACTACGAGCGACCCTTTTTCCACCAGTTGATCTCTTCGCAGCTGGATATGGATAGGATAGATTATCTCAATCGTGATAGTTTTTATAGCGGCGTAGTAGAGGGCAAGATCGGATATGATAGGATCATCATGATGCTACAAGTCATAGAGGATCAGCTGGTGATCGAGGAAAAAGCAGTCTTCAGCGTCGAGAAGTATCTCAATAGCCGGTCGTTCATGTACTCTCAGGTATACCTACATCACGCGAGTCTGTCCGCTGAGTGCATGCTGAGCATGTACATGGATAGTGTGAGTGTCTCAGATACACCTATCGCTGGCTGTAGCAGCACACTTGAGTATTTTATGGGCCTTTCGGCCAAAAACGACCAGCACACTGGCATTTCGCAAGAGATGCTCGAACAATATACCTGGCTGGACGATACAGATATCGTCGCATGCATCAAGGCCAATAGGGCCGCTAGTGACCCGATTGTGTCGTATTTAGCCAGATCCTTGCTAGATAGAAGATTATTTGAGATAACTTTCAAGAAATCAGCTTTTGAACGTGACTTTCTGGAATCAAAACGTCACAAGATCGTCTCGCAGTTAAAGTGCAGCGAGAGTCAAGCGCAACAACTGATGAAGACGGGAATCGAGCACAAGCCGATTTACGTCTCTGGAGAACAAGAGATACGTATCCTGAAGAAGGACGGAAATGTATGGAAGCTCTCAGAAATCATAGCAATACAGGCCCGTCGAGAGGAGGGAATGTATTACTTTTGCAGACCGAAAATCAACTAAACTTTAGTCAATACAAACTACTATCCATATCAATATCATGAAAACCCAAACTAGAATGATGAAAAAGTTCACAAGCGTATTCGCACTCGTACTGTGTGTGATGGTTGTGGCACATGCTCAGAGCGACATGCCTTCCAATGCCGAGGTAGGTAAGTGCTACGCACAGTGCTACATACCTAATCAGTATGAAACACAGACAGAAGAAATCCTCACGAGAGCTGCCTCTACAAGAGCGCAGACTACTGCTGCTCAGTATGAGACTGTCACAGAAGAAGTACTCGTACAGGAAGCTTCTACAAGAATCAAGACGATTCCTGCTCAGTATGAAACTGTAACAGAAGAGGTACTCGTACAAGAGGCTTCTACTCGTCTTAATGTTATCCCAGCAAGATTTGAGACAGTTACTGAAACTGTACTTGTCAAGGAAGGTGCCAACTCACTGCGTGCTCGCGGAGCACAATATGAGACAGTCACTGAGGAAGTGCTCGTACAAGAGGCTTCTACTCAGCTACGTGCCATCCCAGCTACGTATGAGACAGTTACAGAGGAAGTGCTCGTAAAAGAAGCTTCATCAAGAATCCAGACTTTCCCAGCTAAGTTTGAGACGGTTACAGAAGAAGTACTTGTACAAGAGGCTTCAACTCAGCTACGTGCTGTACCAGCAAAGTATGAGACTGTATCGGAAGAGGTTCTCATCCAAGAAGCTTCTAGCACAGTAAAGACTTTCCCAGCTAAGTATGAGACTGTATCAGAAGAAGTACTAGTCCAAGAAGCAAGCACGCAGATCCGTACCATCCCAGCAGAGTATGAGACTGTGACAGAAGAAGTGCTCGTAAAAGAAGCATCGACTGAGCTACGTACCATCCCAGCTAAGTATGAGACCGTGACAGAAGAAGTACTCGTGAAAGAAGCTTCTAGCCAGCTAGTTGCATCTCCAGCTAAGTATGAGACTGTATCTGAAGAAGTCCTCATCTCTGAGGCTTCTACGCGTATAGAAAGAGTACCTGCTAAGTACACTACAGAGACAGAAGAGATCCTAGTATCTCCTGCATCTCAGAAGTGGGTAAAGAAGAAGGCTGATCCATCATGCCTGTCTGCTGATCCTGAGGCTTGCCTCGTATGGTGTCTTGTAGAAGTACCGGCTCAGTATCGTACTGTAACTAAGCAAGTCCGCGTAGGATGTGCTGATGGTTACACTGACAATGGTGATGACTGTACTCGCGAGATAGAAGTCCCTGCTAAGTATGGCACTCGTACATACCAGAAGTTGGTAACTCCTGCATCTACAGATAGCCGTGAGATTCCAGCACAGTATGGCACACGTACTTACAAGAAGCTTGTAGAGCCTGCTAGATCTGAGACTGTTGAGATTCCAGCTAAGTACTCCACTCGTACTTATCAGAAGCTAGTAAAAGAAGCTACTTCTGAGACAATTGACATTCCTGCTCGCTATGAGACGCGCACGTACAAGAAACTTGTAGAACCTGCACGTACGGAAGTAGTAGAGATCCCAGCTAAGTACGGTACTCGTACTTATCAGAAGCTTGTATCTCCTGCAACTACCGAGACAGTAGACGTACCAGCTCGCTATGAGACTCGCACATACAAGAAGCTCGTAGAGCCTGCGCGTACTGAAGTAGTAGAAGTACCTGCTCAGTATGAGACTCGCACGTACAAGAAGCTTGCATCTCCTGCAACTACTGAGACGATTGACATTCCAGCTAAGTACACTACTCGTACATACAAGAAGCTCGCTAGTGCTGCCAGCGTAGAGGAAGTACCATGTGGTAAATCTTCTATCGTAGAAGGTATCAACTTCCAGAGTGGATCTGCCAATCTAGAGCAGTCTAGCTACGCAGAGATCGCTAAGCTAGAGCGTATGCTCAAGGACAAGCCAGCTATCACAGCTAAGCTCGTAGGTCACACTGACAGCCAAGGTGGCGAAGCTGCTAATCAGTCTCTATCACAGAATCGTGCTAAGGCTGTATATGATGTACTCGTGAACTCAGGTATCGACGCTAGCCGTCTGAGCTATGAGGGTATGGGTGAAGCTAGTCCTATCGCTTCTAATGCTACTGCAAGTGGTCGTAGAACTAACCGCCGTACAGAGTTTATCACCTACGGTGATGATGGATCTGGTGCTGCAGACTGTAACAAGTATGAGACTCGCTCTTACCAGAAGCTTGTATCTCCTGCGACTACAGAAGTTGTAGATATCCCAGCTCGCTATGAGACTCGTACTTACAAGAAACTGGTGACTCCTGCGACTACAGAAGTTGTAGATATCCCAGCTCGCTATGAGACTCGCACTTACAAGAAACTCGCTACACCAGCTGGTGTGACGACTACAGAGATTCCAGCTCAGTACAAGTCTGTAACTAAGCAGGTACTTGTAAAAGAAGGTGGCTTCACTGAAATGAAAGAGGTAGTATGCGCTGCTGATATTACTACAGATCTCTACAAGAGAGTACAGCGTGCTCTCCTAGACCGCGGATACGATATCGGTTCTGCAGGTGTAGATGGTGTGATCGGTGGAGCTTCTAACAGAGCTATCGAGAAATTCCAGAGAGACAATAACCTCCCTATCGGTAACCTTAACATCGAGACGCTAGAAGCACTTGGTGTTCAGCGCAACTAAGAGAACAAGTCAAGCGACTTGCCCAGTGTGAGTCACTACAGACGATAAATTTGTAAAGCCCTTCACGCACCGGCGTGAGGGGCTTCTTTTATTTTGTAGAAGCGCATTGCCCTTACTTGATACTTCACTGCCTAGAGCCCAATTCGTGATGTCGCGAAAATCGCATGGGTCCATTACTAGCGCTAAGCGCAGAAGCTCTACCTTTAGTTGGATAGCAAGGATGGCTCGGGGTACAGATTTAAGATTTACCTGAGTACAGATGACTTTCTCCGACCAGATTATTTGAGCTCCTATGAATGCAATAAAAGACCTATGCCAAGCTACCATGACTTGCTTTTAGTCCACCTGTGGACCGTAGTGCCTTGCTTCTTTATTGGCACTGCTATGCTCCTCTTGCCCAAGGGCACTCCCTTGCACAAGGGTCTCGGTAAAGTGTACATGATACTGATGTTCTTCACGGCCATTGTCACGCTTTTCATGTCAGCACAAGTGGGGCCTACCCTATGGGGGCACTTTGGATATATTCACTTATTCACTTTCTTGACCCTGTGGACGGTGCCTACCGCGTGGATTGCGGCCAAGCGTGGCCAGATCAAAGTACACAAGCGCAAGATGATCGGCTTGTACTTTGGAGCGCTCGTGATAGCAGGAGGATTCACGTTTTTCCCAGGTCGATATTTACACACTCTTATCTTCGCAGGATGATGACTAGTTATAGATGGTATTTGGTATGTGCGGCTATGCTTGTCATAGGCCTCAGTTCTTGTCAGCAGGATTCATCGTCACAGGGCAGTGCAGCACCCTCTTTGACTACGGTACCTTCTACAGATATGGCGACGGACGCTCGGGGTAAGCCTGTAGTGCTAGATGGTAGCTTTCTAGGAATGTATCCTGGTATGGCTATCACCGCAGCCCCACAAGAATATCTAGCCAAAGGCAAGCTCACCAGCGGTGGTAGCAATGCCTCCGTATACAATATCTCCGCTCCGAGTGGAGTACCATATGGCTATTTCTATCTCCATCCTGGTAGCCCATCAAGCATCGGAAAGATCTGTATACTCAATCGGTCTATCGAGACCTCCGAAGGAATAAGAGTAGGTATGTCACTGGACGAGATCAAACCCTTGCTACCAGAAGGATACCAGGTCCATGGCACTCCCAGTGATGACCGACTGCTGCTATCCTATGGCAAGATACAACTATGGCTCGACTATGATAGCTCAGATCCAGATATAGATATCTCTACGATCCCAGGATTCACCCGAGTGAAACAAATATGGATACCTGTGTCTTCATAGTTCAGCTGATCAAGCCATATATAGGCCACCTAGCTGGACGTATCTTTCCCGTCATATCGCTGTGAATGAGAGCCCACAGAATCATCCGTCTCCGTAGCCTCTCTCATCGCTTCACCAGACTTATACTTGCTACACTAAGTATTCTCATAGTCGGGGGCGCTCCCACCATCAGGGCTTATGCTCAGGACATCTCTGTCATCCAGCAGTTCTCTATCAATGATGGCCTAGACCAGCGTACTGTCTGGCACGTCATAAGAGACTGCGACGGTAAATTTGTCATATTCACCGAAGGGAAGATCCAAGTATTCAATGGACATCAATTTCGCTACCTCCCGCTGGCAGATGGGCTTCGTATGGATCGGAGCACAGATGTGGTGCAAGTAGGCGATCATGAGATCTATATTGGTGATCGCACGGCTAGCAATTATCTCTTAGATACACGCTCAGAAAGATGGTACGCCCTCCCAGCCCTGTCCTCGGGACAAGCTTATCTACCCTGCTCAGAGGGACTCTATCGGTCATCTACAGCTCGTGAGAATCAATCCACTCACAAGCTAGACAGCCTGTCGCTGATGGATGACAAGCTATCATGGACTGAAGTGATCAACTACAATTCTCCTAGGGCACCCTATGACATTATATATCATCCAGAGGGCGGCCTGACCACCTTGGATGCGCAGGGAATGTTGCGACAGTACTTGGACTCTGCAGCGGTAGACTCTCTTTGCTGCGTCACCCAGCTCCTTGGATGGGTACATGGCAAACTCTATGTGCAGAGCGGTAGCCGCGTATTGACTTATAGAGTGAAGAGCGGATGGAAGACGGAGAATCTCTTTGGTGGTTCGCGTATCCTACTTCGCACAGATGACAAAGGAAATGGCCTCCTGGGCACTAGTGGTGATCCGCGATTTGTCAATCAGACTTATCTCATCACGAGAGACAGTATAGTCCACTTGACGGAAATTCCCTATGTCAAGAATACCATACTTGATTACCAGTCATCCGATTTTGCTCATAAAATCTTACTCGCGACATACAATGGACTCTATGTATTGCGATACGACACTGGTCTAGAGAAGCTAGTATCAGATCCCAACTATATCGAAGGCGATTTTGCTCGAGTCATCTGGTGGATCAAGCAGGCGCGCAATAGACGTATTTACTATTTCAGAGAGACTCAGGGGCTCTACAGCTTGGACTCTATAAGCGGAACTGTAAAACTTTTGCCCAACGATCAATATCCCCTGCTCCAATCCTCTAACTACTTTGCACATCTATACGGAGATGATCGGTATATCATGATTGCAGGAGTGTTACCTTCTCCAGCGATCAGCATATACGATACTGAGACGGGGCTCTATCGATCTACACCCACAGACAGTGCCAGATATAGAGATTTTTATCAACTCACGGACACCACAGTACTTCTCGTAGGAGCAGATCAGACGCAGGCTCGTATCGGTATATACAATACGAGCTCTCATGAGATCCGTACCAGATGGATCAATCGTGAGTACGGTACACAGTATTATGACATTCATGAGTCAGAGTCAGACCTTTATCTAGCGACTAATACTGGCGCATATACGTTCAGCAAAGCCGCTGTAATGTCAGATCCTGACACGCTCATCATGACGCAATTATCTGACGAGCCCTGCCGCTCCGTACACTTTGACCAAGGCGTCTTAGCCATAGGTGGCTCTGGTGGTGGACTTTTTATACATGACTTGCATAGTGGTAAGATGGATTCTCTTTCTACAGCATCTGGACTCGTAGATGACGTCATAGTGACCATGCAGAAGAGTCCGATGGGTGATTTATGGATGTGTACGTGGCGAGGTATCGCCATACTAGATTCCAACTATGTCCATAGACGTAATCTGAGAGTACACGATGGTCTGAGCAGCAATGAGACCAACTCCCAATCTCTACTATTTGCAGATGACGGGTATGCCTATATAGGAACCATTAACGGAATAAGTAAAATACCCATTTCAACTCCACAGACCGAGCACGAATGCACAAATCTCATCCTTGAGGGGCTCAGTTATTCACGAGATGGTCGAGTAGAATCCAAGGAGATATCTAGCGCAGATGAAATTATAATCCCGTACAGCATAGACGAAATAACTCTTGATTTTACACCCTATGATTATATAAGTAATGCCACGGTCAATGACTTTCTTAATGATCATCAGTTCTCTATAGACGATAAAGTTCTTCCTTTAAACACCGCAGCTAAGCTCGCACTTTATGATCTACCCAGAGGTATGACACAATTGGCTTGGCTTAAGCGAAACTCATCAGGAGCGCTTCAGCCACATCAGAATATTAGCATTTATAGAGAGACCTTTTTAGATCGGTACAGTTTTCATGTGCTGGTGGGATTTCTCATTTTAGGTCTATTGGCTTATATCTGGTATATCCGCAAACAGCGCTTGGAAGACCAAGCACTGAGCATCAAGCGCAAGCAGACTGCGCAGATCAATGAACTGAGACTTACAGCCCTCCGCTCCCAGATGAATCCCCACTTTCTCTTCAATGCTCTGGGATCAATACAGTACTATATTCAGCGAAATGATTCTGATCTCGCGGAAGAGTATCTCACAGATTTTGCCACCCTCATGCGAGGTATACTTGATGCTTCTATAACGGACACCATACGTCTACGAGATGAGCTCGAGCTACTAGCTCTCTATGTGAAGATGGAGCAACTCCGCATGGATCGTCAGTTCCAGTATCACGTGGATGTAGCAGACGACGTCGATCTTAGCTACCCCCTGCCTCCTATGATCCTCCAGCCATTTGTAGAAAATGCGATTCTTCACGGCATATTCCACCTCTCCACTGATGACGGACAGCTCCATCTAGCCATCGAGGAACTATCAGAAGACAAGTTACAGGTACAAATAATCGATAATGGAGTCGGCAGGAAAAGAAGTCAAGAATTGAAAAATAACACGCACGTATCACGTGCTACCAACATCGTCAACGAGCGACTACAATTAATAAATCTCACTCAGGGAAACAGCTTCAGTTATCATATAGAAGATAATCCGGCAGGCCGAGGCACACTAGTCACGGTCATCTTTGAGATAGATTAGGAGCTGCCTTTCGG
>JAHDBH010000056.1:0-8342 GCA_020630495.1 Saprospiraceae bacterium | reverse complement strand
GCAAAATGCAAATTTGTGATTTCTCGACATTATTGTGAACCCATGACGGTGTTCATAAAATCCGTTCTACGGCGTCGACTTACGGGAATGACAGCACCACTTTTCATAGTTACATGTCCATCCTTAGAGTAGGAGTCTACTGCCTGGACGTTAATTAAATGCGACTTATGGCATAGGTAAAAATTGTAAGACTCTAGCAAATCCCCGTAGTGACCTAGGCTATAGCTCGAGATCAACACATGACCATCTATACAGTGAATCTTGGTATATTTTTGCCATCCTTCGCAGTGCTCTATATCGCTTACGAGCACATGATGATACGTATTACCATCAGCAATAGCAATGGTACTGGATTGATCACCGACCTTGGAGAGATTATTTCTCAGTCGCTCAAGATTCTTGGCATCTTGCCTCAGTTGCACCTGACTTATTGCTTTCTGTACGGCATCTTTGATATCATCATTTCTGAGGGGCTTGAGGATATAATCTATGGCGCTCAGGCGCAAGGCCTGTAGGGCATAGTCATTATATCCCGTGGCGAATATGACGACAAAGTCTGGCGTATCCCACTGCTCCAGCATCTCCAAGCCAGACATCTCAGGCATCTCAATATCCAGAAAAACGATATCTGGCTTGACTTTTACAATGAGTTCTTTTCCTGCACGCCCATTAGCTGCCTCTCCCAGAAGCTCAAGCGATGGCTCTAGCTTATCAAGTTTGAGCTTGAGTACCTCACGGATTTTTGACTCGTCGTCTATGATGACATATGTATGCATCGCTTCAGATATATATGGCGGATATATGCAATTCCCTACTACGGATAAATATAGGCCTCTCTACTATAGCCATAGAGCAAATTAGCCGCAGAATGCTACTTCACGGCAAAGACCGTCAACCCTCAAGTACAGGTATATCAAGGCTTTTGGCGCTTAAGAATATAGTCTACTGACCGATGGTCGTACCAGATCGACCACTAGTCGCATGATCCTAGATAAGCTTCAGAGAGCCTTTTACCTTCGATCCCGTAAGGCCCCTGCTGACCCCAAGAGCACCTTACCTCGCTTGAGCAATATCGCTCAAGCGAGATCCCTTAAAAACCAGACCCTGTACTCATGAAAATTCCAGTTGACACGCAGATCACATCGAGAGAGACGCAAGTCCTCTACTACATCTCCCTTGGATACACTAGCTATGAAATAGGCAGAATACTGTTTATATCCTTTCACACAGTGTCTACGCATCAAAAGAATATGATGCAAAAACTCGGTGCTCGCAACAAGGCACACCTCGTACGCATAGGACTAGAACATGGTATGATTGACCTTTCGCAAAGAGCTCCAGCTCTCATCGCCAGCTAAGGACATCCTACCTGTTGCTTTGATCTAATAGAACAATTTATAAAAATCTAGAAACGTGAAAAACCTATTTCGCTATGCATTGCTGTGCCTCATCACAGCTGCATCATACTCATTCCTTCAAGCCTCCTGTGGGACAGGTGCCATTTCTCTTAACTCACAGTCAGACGTTGACAATTTCACATCCAACTACCCTGGATGCACCTCTCCGGATCACCTCGTACTACAAGGAAATATCTCGGACCTCACTCCCTTATCAGTGATCACCGCTGTCTCTGGTGACCTAATCATCAATGGCGGACCTTCCTTGACCAGTCTCCATGGACTCCATAATCTTACCAGCGCTGGTCAACTCAGAATAAGCAGTAGCCTGAGTGATCTCAACGACTTATCTAGCCTCGTCACTCTCACAGAAGGGGTGAGAATCATAGGTCCTGATTATACTGACATCAGTATACTCAATCAGCTCATAGGCTTTACGGGCTACGTTGAGGTAAGTGGTGCTACCGCTTTGACATCATTTGGCATTCCAAATCTCACTGGTATATCTTCCTTGATTATTCAGAATATGAACAACTTGACCAGTCTAGTGGGATTACCTGTGCTGACGAGCCTAGATCAGCTGTTCATATCTCAGTGCACCTCTTTAAATGACCTGAGCGCACTATCCAGTGTGGTCCATGTCAATCAACTGCTTCTAGGCAGTCTAGCAATCACTGATATATCGGCCTTCTCTGGCCTCTCCACTATTGGCAGACTCAACATTTTTAGTTGCAATCAACTGACCAGCCTTGCTGGACTCAACCCAACTGGACATCTAGAATCATTTTACTTGCAGGGTAATTTGGCACTTACCACATTATCTCCTCTTACCAATATTACAAGCATAGAAGATGTGACAATCACCTACTGTCCTGCACTAGCTAGCATCTCTCTTCTTGACAATGTCACCTCCAGCAATGGTATCATACTGATCAATAACAATAATTCCCTCGCCAGTGTCACGATGCTACAAGGGATCACTAGTGCGCACATCATCAGCATCAATGGTCTGCAGCCTATCTCATTTACGGGTCTTCAAAATCTCCAAGGTGCTAGCTCATTGAGCTTTGTCAATATGGACTTCGCAGATCTCAATTTCTTGTCTAATCTAGAAATTCTATCGACCAGTCTGGGTTTCTCTGAATGCGATCAGCTGACAGATTTATCAGGGCTTGCACAACTGCAGCTTGTGGGAGATATCAACCTTCTCAACAATGATCAGCTTGCAGAATGCTGTATTGTAGATCTACTACAGCGCACAGGAAAGATGACTGGTTCAACGGACATACGTAACAATGCGAGTGGATGCGAAACCTACTTAGCTATCTACAATTCCTGCCCTGACGCTGATATCGATGGCATCCTCGATGCAGATGACAATTGTCCTACGGATAACAATCCCAATCAGGCTGATCTCGATGGAGATGGAGTCGGTGATGGCTGTGACAACTGTCCCACCATTGCTAATCCTACACAAACAGACACCAACGGCGATGGAATCGGCGACGCCTGCCAGTCCGCTCCTGGTGTGGCTGTGGGCCTCACGGTATCTGGCGGCGATCTCTATGTAGAGAGTACCTACAAGGGCGTAGTCCTGAAATCTAGCGCTGGTAATTGCTATCGTGTGAGGATCAGCGACGATGGGAAAATAGAGACCTATAATGTCACTTGCCCCAATTAATCTCCTCGACCTAAGAGAAGTTAATTAAATTCTAAATCGCACTGGACCAAACTATAACAGTTTGATCGCTTCACTCTGTCAATTATAATCCACCGCAGCATGACTAAAATAATCATAAGCATAACTCTCCTTCTAGTATCTACAGTCGCCTACTCACAGCAAGAAGTAGAATTACTAAACGAAGGAATCGTATTCCCTAGAATAAATACCGCCGACAGGAGCCTCCTGACCCCGATCGCTGGTCAGTGCATTTATAATCTGGATATGAAAAGTATAGAATGCTACGACGGAGCTGACTGGGTTGCAGTGCAACTGACACTAAGAGATAGTGATGGAGATACGAGACTCGAAGTGGAGAAATTTCCTGATGTAGACGCGGTATCTGTAACGACTAATGGTCTGGAGAGCTGGCGCTTCTGGACTAATGCGAATGGTAGACCCACGCTAGAAATATACGATCCTAATCAAAATGTGCTCATCGGGCAAAATGCTGGATTGCAACTTGATCTAGCATTTTTTAATGTCGCCCTAGGTCAGGATGCCCTCACCAATAATATTGTCGGAAATAGTAATACAGCCTTAGGGGCATTCGCCTTGAATAAAGTCACTTCATCAAATAACACCGGTATAGGGACTAGTGCACTATTTAATCTACAGACTGGCAACAACAATATCGGCATAGGATCTAATTCCCTCAGTGCCACCACTCATAGCAATGACAATATCGCTATCGGAGTAGCTAGCCTGCAATCAAATGCTAGTTTTCAGAATGTGGCGCTAGGATCTTATAGCCTTTCGGCAAGTACTACGGGTCAAGGTAATACTGCTTTGGGTTTTCAAGCCTTGAGTGCTAATAACGGTAATCAAAATATCGCTATAGGTACACTCTCGGGGCCTCAATCACCAGCCGTCTCAGATGGTATCTTTATAGGCACTGAGGCTGGTCGCAATGAGATCAGTGGCCACCGCATGCATATTGGCCCTGGTCCTGGACCGAGCATGATTGTAGGATATCTCGATCAGGGCTATCTTCAGATTAATGCTCAGCTCGGCGTACCATCTATGAATGTGGTGTCTAGCGGAGATCAAGTAGTGACATTGCAGGCAGATGGTTCTCTGGCTGCTAGAGATAATCTCCTGCGTGTGAGCTCTACTGGAGATACCTTGTATAATGGCGCTAACTATGTCATCATCCCAGGGATATCTGATGCCAATGCCGTGATGGACTGTGACGGCAACACTTACACCTCTGTGGTCATCGGAACCCAAGAGTGGATGGTAGAGAATCTACGTACTACCTGCTTTAATGATGGTACACCCATCTACCACGCGAGTTCTGCTACTCAGTGGGACACTCTCACTCAGCCTGGCTACTGCTGGTATGCTAATGATAGTACCACCTATGCAGATCCCTATGGAGCTATATATAATGACGCTGCTGCACAGTCAGGCAATGTGTGTCCTATAGGATGGCATGTACCCACAGATGTAGAGCTAGCTGTACTAGAATCATATCTCGGCAGCGACACGAGTCCCAATGGAGGCTCTCTTAAAGAAACTGGATTTACTCACTGGAACGCTCCCAATGTAAGTGCCACCAATAGCTCAGGTTTTACCCTAGTGGGAGCAGGATTCCGCAATCCTACTGGATCATTTGGTAATATCAATGTACAATCCGCAATGATCATGGACCATTCCTTCTCGGGATTTAGTGTCATCTGGGAAATATTTACTGCCAATGATATGACTCGCTTCACTCCTGTACCAGAGGGAGTGGGTGGAAGTATAAGATGCCTACGCGATTGATCTCTATATCTAAACTACTTTACCATGAAAAATTATCTATGGATCAGCCTACTGATACTAGTGAATGCAGCCTCTCTTAGTGCAGCCACATATCATGTAACCTCAGAAGCAGACAGCGGAGCCGGTTCACTCAGACAAGCAGTGGATGATGCCATCGCCAATCCAGGTCACGATCAGATCATCGTAGATCGCACTACCGTCAACACGATTACTCTCACCACCAGATTTAATCCTATAGGCTTTGCCTTTTATCTGCCCACTATCAGCAACATGGATATCATAGGCAATGGCGCTGAGATCGTGTCTGGGTCAGCAGACTTTGTCCTTACCATCGCATCGCACAATACCTACATCGAAGCATTTACCTTCAGAGATTTCACAGACTATGTCATCCGCTCTACGTCAAATGTCACCTTCGCAGACTGCACATTTCTCCGCTGCACAGATGGTGTGTGGGGTGCCCTTTGGCAGCGCGGTGGCGACCTAGTGATGACAGATTGCGTATTTGATCAGTGCGATGGATCGCAGGCAGGTGCGATCTATGTGGACGCCCTATCCACTTCTACACAGCTGACCGACATCACATTTATGGACAACCAAAGTACTAATGGCGGTGGCCTGGGAAATGCTATGACCATACAGTACAATGCACAGATTACGCTAAGCGGCATATGCACACTTACAGGATCTCAAGATCAAGATATACTATTCCTGCAGGGTGGAGGTGAATTTCCTGATCCCAGTAATACCGTTACACTAAATAATTTTACCCTAGCGTCAGGAAGCGTACTAAAGATCAACTAGTAATGAGACATTTGCTCGTGCGAGTAAATGCTAAGGGACAGTCAACTCTTGTGGCCAGTCGGCTTTCTGAGATTTTTATTCATGGCTCCGCCTAGTTCTTCCAGCTACCTCTCCCCAGCCGTGACATGGCAGGCACCTTCCTGTGCGCTGGCTACCTAGACGCTTTTGATCGAAAGATCTCCTATACGCTAAGGCAGAATCAGTGGGCTACGTATCTTTGACCGAAAGGTCTATAAAGAGCCTTCTACAACCCACCGACTATGCATCACTCACTCTTACATGCAGATCCCACCATCAAGGGACTGATAGACCGCGAACTGTCACGTCAGCGAAACGGAATCGAGCTTATCGCATCAGAAAATTTCACCTCCAGAGCCGTCATGGAAGCCATGGGCTCATGCCTTACTAATAAATATGCCGAGGGGTATCCTGGCAAGCGATACTATGGCGGCTGCGAAGTGGTAGATGAGGTAGAGCAAATTGCCATAGACCGACTCCGCGAACTCTTTGGAGCGGAATATGCTAATGTGCAGCCTCATTCTGGCGCTCAGGCCAATGCAGCTGTATTTCTTGCAGTCCTCCAACCCGGAGATAAAATCTTGGGATTTGACCTGGCTCACGGTGGTCATCTCAGTCATGGATCTCCCGTAAACTATAGCGGAAAGGTCTATGAACCGCACTTCTACGGAGTAGAAAAGGATACGGGTCGCATAGACATGGACAAGGTCGCGGCCAAGGCGCGCGAGGTGCAGCCCAAGCTACTCATCTGTGGTGCCAGCGCCTACAGTAGAGACTGGGACTATGCGCGCTTCCGAGCTATAGCGGACGAGGTGGGCGCGCTACTGCTTGCAGACATCGCACACCCTGCAGGACTCATAGCTGCTGGACTACTAGAAGATCCTATGGCACACTGCCACATAGTGACATCTACTACCCATAAGACCCTCCGCGGCCCTCGCGGTGGCATCATCATGATGGGTAAGAACTTTGACAATCCATGGGGCCGTACGACACGAAAAGGTACCACGATCAAGATGTCATCTATACTTAATAGCGGCGTATTTCCAGGCATGCAGGGCGGACCGCTACAGCATATTATAGCAGCTAAGGCTGTGGCATTTCAGGAAGCGCTGCAACCTAGCTTCAAGGCCTATGGTCGCCAAGTCATAGAAAATGCTCAGGCCATGGCAAGCACTTTCGTGGAGCTAGGATATGATCTCGTGAGCGGCGGTACTGACAATCACCTGATGCTCATAGATCTACGCAGCAAAGGCGTCACGGGCAAGCAAGCAGAAAATGCCCTGGTGCGTGCAGAGATCACGGTGAATAAGAATATGGTGCCCTTTGACACGGAGAGCCCATTTGTCACATCTGGCATCAGGATAGGAAGCTCGGCCATCACATCCAGAGGCGTGAGTACGGAAGACTGCCAGCAGATCGTCCACTGGATCGATGAGGTAATCACGCATCACGAGAGCGAAAAAGTCATCATGAAAATCGCAGATCAAGTCCATGACATGATGAGCAACTATCCACTCTACCCAGCAGAAGCAGAAGCGCTACACTAGCGCTGAACCTATAAGCCTCTCAGAGCATTACTACTATCCATGATAGATCTACCCATCGTCACTCCAGAGCCACCCAGAGCGCGCAAGCCCTCATGGCTACGAGTCAAGCTGCCCATCGGCGAAGACTACAAGCGCGTACGATCCCTCGTAGATGAGTACAAGCTGCATACCATATGCCAAAGCGGCAACTGTCCCAATATGGGCGAGTGCTGGGGCGCCGGCACAGCGACATTTATGATACTTGGTAATGTATGTACACGCAGTTGCTCCT
Organism: Saprospiraceae bacterium; assembly: GCA_020630495.1. Classification (GTDB taxonomy): domain Bacteria; phylum Bacteroidota; class Bacteroidia; order Chitinophagales; family Saprospiraceae; genus JAHDBH01. The sequence continues at coordinate 815 of JAHDBH010000056.1, read as the reverse complement.
TCTGTGCCGTGAAGACAGGTAGACCGCCAGAGTATGACGTGGACGAGCCGCGTCGCGTAGCAGAGGCCATCATGCTTATGCAAGTGAAGCACGCCGTCATCACCTCTGTAAATCGCGACGAACTCAAAGACCGCGGCGCAGAGATCTGGTACCAGACCGTCGCACAGACCAAAGAGATGAGCCCATCTACCACCATAGAGACGCTTATCCCTGACGTACGGGCCAACTGGGACGCGCTCGCGCGCATGGTAGAGGGCGGCCAAGAGGTAGTAAGTCACAATATGGAGACCGTCCGCAGTCTCTATCGCAAGGTGCGCCCCCAAGCGCGATATGACCGTAGCCTAGAGCAGATCCGCCGGACCAAGGACATGGGCCACAGGACCAAATCAGGCATCATGGTAGGTCTCGGTGAAAAGCCCGAAGAGGTCCACGAGATCATGGATCACCTCGTGGAGCACGGCTGCGATGTCCTCACTATAGGACAATATCTACAGCCGACTAAGCGCCACCTGGAAGTAGACAGCTTTGTGCATCCAGATCAGTTTGCCGCTTACAAGGAGATCGGTCTGAGCAAGGGACTCGCCTATGTAGAAAGCGGTCCGCTAGTACGGAGCTCCTACCATGCAGAGAGGCATCTGTAGCGAGACTACTATCTTTTTTGATGTCTTGGCGCTTTCGCGCAAATAAACTGGTCTTTGGCTGCCCAGAATTACATGCTTGGCATTAGATTTGGAGTATCAACCCAATCTGAACATCTTAAATCCAACGACTATGCCAACGGGAGGACCAATTATTAATGAAATACACTACGACAA
>JAHDBH010000055.1 GCA_020630495.1 Saprospiraceae bacterium | reverse complement strand
GTAATCCCCTTACCGCCTTGCTCGTCCGCAGGATGGCTGTACTCTATGCTACTGGGATATGTCTTCAGGACGTCCCACAGAGCATCGCGCAACTGGCCCGTGCCTTTACCGTGGATAATGGTGAAGCCCGGGAGTTTCTTGAGTAGGGCTCGATCCATGTATGTCTCCAATATGGCGCGCGCCTCTGCAGCCTTGATGCCTCGTAGATCTATACGATCCTTTATGTCTGCTACAGAGCTTGTCGTCTGGATCTGGATGGATCTATTGCGATTAGTCTGGATGGGCTTGATGGTGCGGACAAGATCGCGCATGGGTGCTTCTACACGCATGAGACCTGTATGAATATATACACGATTACCGTCAATCTCTACGACTTCACCACCGAGATCACCACCGCGCAATCGGACATGCGCCCCTACTTCTATAGGTCCACCGCTCTCCTGCTCTTCTTCGCGCAGCATTTCTTCTTTAATCTTGACGGAGTCAGAACGCAGTGATTTTTTTCTTTGATCTAGCTTGTCTTTAACTTTTTCAAGGGACGCATTTTCTTTAATCTGGGCTAATTCTGTTTTTACCGTGGCAAGCTCTTTATCGATTTTAGTGCGAAGCTCTAGCTCCATTTCTTTTGACTGAAGGCGGACTTTTCTGCGTCGCGCTTCCAGACTCTTGTGCATACGATCATAATTATCTATGAGTCGATCGAGTTTTCTTTGTTTTTCTTCAGCGGCTTGTTCTAGATCTATGAGTTTTTGTTCTTTTCCCTGGAGTGACGATAGTATTCCTTCTAGCATGACCTGATTATCTCCTGCTAGTTTTCTGGCTTTCGCCAAAATGTGCTCTGGCACACCCATCCTTTGTGCAATTTCAAAAGCGTAGCTATTTCCAGGATGACCGAGAACTAATGAAAATCCTGGCTCGAGTTTTTCGTCATCATAGCTCATGGCACCATTAATCATTGACGGATGCTTGTGCGCCAGGATTTTTAGATTTGGGTAATGTGTGGTCGTGATGACGTAGGCGCTTTTGCGCGAAAGCGCTAATAAAATAGATTCCGCTATCGCACCTCCAATCTGAGGATCAGTACCACTGCCAAATTCATCGAGTAATAATAAAGTCCGCGAACTGGCTTTTTTCAAAAAATACGTGAGGCTCTGCATCTTGCTACTATAAGTGCTGAGCTCATCGTCTATAGACTGCTGATCACCGATATCTGTAAATATCTGGTGATAGATTCCGAGACGACTGCCCTTACCGCAGCTCACGGGCAAGCCGCACTGAAAAAGTGCCTGGAGCAATCCCACGGTCTTCATAGTGACCGTCTTTCCACCAGCATTGGGTCCGCTCAGAATCAGCACGCGAGTATCACTATCGAGCTGCAGATCAAATGGCACTACTTCCCTTGGATCATTGATATACTTCAGGAGAAGTACTGGATGGCGCGCCTCGCTGAGTTGGATGACAGGGTCGGCAGAGCACTGGACCGAATGAGCGCCAAGGATGTCCCATAATCGAGCTTTGGCTTGGAGGACGTCAAGTGTAATCAGGCTTTCTGTGCCTGCTAGTAGATCTTCTCTGTATGGCCTGAGCTCATCACAGAGTGCGAGGATAAGTCGACGGATTTCCTGTAAGCGTTCATGGTGCTTTTCCTGGATATCATTGTGCATGATGACCAGATCCTGAGGCTCTATAAAGGCAGTCTTTCCCGTGCTACTGTAGTCGTGTATGATCCCTGGTATGGCGCGCTTGTGCGTGACTTCCACACTGAACACTCGACGTCCATTGCGCATAGTTTCCTCGCTATCAGATAGATAGGATGACTGAGAATACTGCTTCTTGAGATGAGCAAATCGCTCACTCAATCGACCTCTTAGCCGTCCGAGCTCAGTGCTGATTCTACCCAGTGCAGGTGAGGCATCGTCCCTGATCTGATCACGACTATCTAGCAGACGATCGATCTGAGCGAGAAGCTCTCCTGTAGCTTCAGGCAGATGCATGAGTCTCTCCACGCGTGGATAATGATCCTCAACTTCCTTGGCGCTCCATGCCTTCTGTAGCAGGTGCATGGCCTCCAGATTGTGCCTGATCGCTGCAAGCTCCTCGAGCTCCAGCACGTAGCCAGGCACGGCCAGATGCTTGACGATTTCATCCAGCTGAGCATATCTATGGATACGCCAGGGCATCTCGCTATCAAGGATCATACGCATCTCCGCCATCTCAGCCTGCATCCGTGTGATGGTCTCTACATCCCTGTATAGCATGATCTGATCCACACGATGCTGAGCTGGTTCACACACGCATAGCGACTTGAGCTTGTCAAATATGACAGCGAGCTCTAGCTGCTCGTAGAAGAGCTTGTCATGAATCTTTATGGGATTGGGAGCGGAAGGCATGGGTGGATCTGCCTTCGCATAACACGATTAGCGCTGGCAATGTTCTGCACTGCTCTCACCTCACTATCTCAGATCGGCAGAGGTCCCGGTCTCCGTGGCAGCTTCTTTCTTTTTGCTGTTTTTCTTGACAGACGTGAAGAAGTCTCGCAGATTATCAAATTCCTTGCGATAGCTAAGACCAACTCCAAATCTGCGGATGCGTCCCTCGATGGTCTCCTCAGATTTCTGAAAGGCGCGCAACTTGAGTCGTCCGTCTTGCGAGAGTAGATACTCGATCACCACATCTTCTCCGACGAATGTGCCGCTGCTGATCGGTGAATTATTGATGATATTAGCTCCAGCATCAAATACTAAGCGATCATTGAGAAAGCTGGGCTTAAGCTTGAGTAGTATTTCTGAGCTTTCTAGGATGCTCTCATTGGCGAGTTGATCTATCGCTTGATAATTGGACACATCAAATCTGAAGTCAAGGCTCGATATGAAGTCTACATCGTCCACCGCCTCTGCAAGTAAGCCTGATACCATGAGGGATAGCTGATTGGATAGAAATTCGCTTACAGTATTGAAGCTAGAGCTAGCAGCGATACCGCCAAAGTTGCCACCAGCTCCATTGCTGGTAGGGAGAAATGAGCGGAATGCTATGAGACTGCCTACCTGCTGATTGAGTGCATCCTGATCCGACTTGAGTACTCTGATCTTGCTGTCTGCCAGCGAGCGCAGCTCCCCAGTAAGATTAGGAAATGCGAGATCAAAGCTGATATCAGGTTGTAGCAGCGAGCCGCGCATCTGCAGAGTAAGGTCTACCTCTGTGCGATTGCGAGCTTGCTGCTGTGCATTTTCAGAAGCTACTGGAAGGTACTCTGTGAGGAAAGCACTTAGCGATGTGCTCAGACCTTCGTAGACAGCGTCTATATTGATATTTGCATTGAGCGGATCGCCTGTCCACTGGATCTTGCCACCCTTGACTACGCTAAATCTTTTATTGATCCATCCCTTGGTGAAGAGATACTGCCCCTGGACCACCTCATAGTTCCCATAGACTTCAAATCTGCCTTCACGCCCTACCTCGATGGCTAGATTACCACGTCCTCTACCCTGCAGTATATCACCTGTGCGCTCATTGAAGATGATCTGCAAATCTGCCTGGTCAGTGATACCCAGATTCATGGATACACTTACTCCGGTACTCGCATCCACAGTCTCGACCAGCTCCAACTCATCCGCTTGCACGGTATCCTCAGCTGTGATAAATCTGACGAAGCTACTCTCGTCATCATAGTCTGTGCTAGCCTGTATAGGCATGATCAGAGAAGTACCTCTACCTGCTGTAGCATTGATCACAATGTCCGTGGCACTGAATGGCCCCGTAAAATTCGCATTCAGGCTACCACGAGCGTATCCATAGTACAGCTTATTATCGCCTTTTTGTGTATTGAGCGCTACCACATCATCAGCATCGACACTTACATCTAGCCTGAGATCTTTGAAGTAATCGTGTCGTATTCCTCCTGTGATAGTCCCAGGCTGACCGTTGATATCAGTCAATATCGCCCCTGTGGCATCAAAGAAATTCTCCTTGATGGCTACACTCTGATCATCGATGAAAAATCCCGCTTGCAAGTAATTAACCACCACATAGCCGTCACTCACAGTCATGAAGCCGGAGGGCAATGGCTTACCGTCTATATCTGAGATATTCATCTCCATATTGATAGCACCACGTGTATCACTGATACCATCTCCGATAAAGTACTCAAGAATATCTAGCGGATAATCTACCGCCGCGATATTGAGATCGTAATGATTGGTCTCCTCACTAGTGATTCTACTGAGTGATACGATTCCACGACTGCTGAGATAAGAATTATCCTTACCCAGCCTTACATCCATAGCAAGAGAGCGATCTAGCTTGTAATAAGAGACATTACCATCTAGGACGCCGTGATTATCATCGTTGATAATAAAGTCGTCGCTGTAGACCTGTGCGGAGACCTCATTGATATTACTGAGTTTATCTATTTCAAAGTTTATTTCCGCCTTGCCGGCAAATGCGAGCTTAGGGTAATCCCAAATTTCATTAAGCAAGCCCAGGTCAATTCCCGTCACTTCACCCTCTAGCCCATCGCTGTCTTTACTCTTTCTGATGATAAGTGCTTGATCATCTTTACTTACAGAGAAGTCGGATATATCTACTACGCCATCTGTGATGGAAAGTAAATTATCTGGATTTAGCACCCAGCTTTCTCGCCGATCAAAGAGACGATCAAAGTGAAATACGTAGCTATCCTGGTCCACTTTGAGCTCTCCGAGAATATCCAGCATAGGCGTAAGCTCCTTGATACGCTGAGATTGAATACTGAATAATATGTTTTCAGGATTAATATCGGCCTCCACGTCCAGGGGACTTATCTGAGTCTTCCCTACTCTGATACCACCTACATAGGCACCTATAATATTGGCACCACGATCTCCTGTCTGACTTACTTGCACATCTGATATAAGTGTCCGCTTGAGCATGAGGGAATCAAAAGCGATATTGGTATTGGATCCTGGGCGGCGATTGTCAAGTACACCGTCTGACTCTAGATTGTAGAATCTTACATTGGCAGCCCCGAGAAGATTGAGCAGGTCTCTGCTATCTTCCATCTCTATGCTATAATTAAAATATGCTGTAGATCTATAGTCTGGCTTCAGCTTGAGATCAAGCATATCTGCATAGCGCGGATACTGGGACCGTATAAGATACTTGATATCTTCTGCGATCTGGGTCAATCTGAAATCTCCATTGATCTTGACATCTCCGAGATCTGTGCGAGCCACTACTACCCTATCCTTTCCATCAAAGGCAAGACGAAGCTGCAGCTCCTGCAGCTCGTGGATAAACTTCCCATCATCAATTTTGAGATCTGTAGCGCTCACTGTGCCTATAGCGCTATCGATCTCGCTGTCTATCAGGTCGATATCTAGGATGCCACTCACAGCAAAATCATCCTCCATAAAATTGAGAGCCTCTAAGTCCAGTTGCTTGACATCTGCTTGAAAATCTATGCGAGGCTTGGTACCTCTGAAATCCACTTCTCCATCAAAAGAGAAGTCTGCGTCCTCACTTCTGAGCTCAAGCTTACCATTAAATCTTTTATTTTCAAATTCTCCCTGGGCCTCTACATTTTCATAGCGATATCCTCTGTAGTCTAGATATGTGATGTCAGTCTCCAGGAGCGAGTTGACACTTTCTAGGGTGAGACCTTTGCCGTTTTCTACGGTAGCGCGCAGCGTCGTCTTGCCAAAGTCAGGGTCCTCAGCCCATCTACCGAGATCAAAATCATATAGCTGTAAATCTCCCGTATAATTTGCTTTGGTCTTACCGCCCTTAGTGTCAAGTCGCATGTCTATCTTGAACGATCCTAGATCAGACCTACCATTACCACTCATCACAAAATCCTCAATGAGACCATCAAAATACCCTTGAAATTTGACTTCTCCTAGATTAGCAAAGTTGCTTGGAATATTTACGCCTGGAGATAACTTCTGGATACTCTCAGAACTGGTACGAAATTCTTTAAAGTCAAAGTTGAAAAGCTCTTCTCCTGGAATTGTCAGATTTCGTGTCGAGAAATTGCCATTAAATGCTAACAGCTCACCTAGCCGCATTGTCACATTTCTACCACGGAGATTATTCACTCTTCCTAGCAGCCGGCCATCGTAATAGAGCGTCTGCTTCGCATTGGCCTTGAATAGTGGCTTAGAGGCTAGTGCGGGAATAAAGTGTGTCAGGTCATCTATGAGTATCTTGCTCTGATGCAATCTAAAATCCATGATCACCTGATTTTCAAAGTCTTTAAAATCAGGATATTCTCGGTACTTCATGATGATGGTATCCTGCAAGACTGTATTGCGCGAGGAGATCACCACATCATTGATATCTGTACGCGTGGGAGTGATGGTGCTCATACCTGCTGACAGCTGGAGTTTGTATCCTGTGTCAAATTGCAAACTGATCTCGTCAGCCTCGCCAGCAAAGTGCCAATCGCGTATACTGACATCTTTAAGATCCAATACGATATCTGTCAGGCTAAATTTGCTGAGATTGAGCTTGCCCGGATAGGTAGGTCTATCGGGTGGTGCGCGCTTATTGTCCAGACTTACAGTACCACCAGTGAGCTGAAATGACTTGACCAAAAATGTGATAGGATCCTGGATCACTGCGTCCTCGTCATCCTCAGTCTCCACTGGGACTTGTAGCAGATCTACGAGCGGATCGGTAATACTCACCTTGTCAATGATGACTTCCTTGCCAGCAATGTCTATTTTACCCACATCTATGTCTGCCGCTTTGACATAAAATTTTTCGTAGTTGCCTTTCCATTGATTATCGTGGATAAAAAGTACATCGTGGATGCCTACATCCGACAAGGAGTAGATCCATGCTGGCGCCTTCGTTTTAGTACTGTCACCAGCATTGTTACTATCTTTCCCATGTTGGCGATTCATCTTTTGGATGATACGATCGATATTGGAGAGATCGGCCCCTAATGGCTTCTCTAGGAAGAAGAATCCACCGCGAATGTCGATGCTACTGAGAGCGAGTTCACGTCGCATCAGGCTGAGCAGTGACTTATCGAATGTGACATTGAGAGACTCAAGATCCAAGATAGTGTCAGCCTCTGCAGATATGAGGCTCACATCCTCTAGCGTCAGATCTTTCCATGGATTGAGATAGAAGCGGTCGAGCGTCAGGTCGGCTCCCGTATTCTCCTTGACCGCTTTCTCCAGACGCGATATACCATATTGCTGTACTACGGGCAGCTGTACTAGGATGGGAATGAGAAGCAAGACGATCACTACGATGATCACCATCCATAGTAAGATACGGCGTAGTCTAGGACGGCGCTGAGTACCTAGTGATGATGATGGTGATGTGTGCTCCATGGATGCTGTAGCGCAAAAGTCGATAGGATGCGCCTATATCAAAGAACGCAATCTAAGTCCTCATCGTGCACTGCTTATAAGACGCTCGTAGGAGCTGAGTAGTGCTTGACTTATCAGTACTTTAACATGACGATCTGTACAGTGTACATACGGCAAGGCTTATCACATCTGCCCAATCTTATCTGCAGTAGATCTATCCTGGAAGCAACACCAGCACGGAAGTGTACTTTTACACCATGGGCAGTCTCAGATCGCGACCTCGGATCATACTTGCTACGCTATTTGCAAGCTTCTTAGTCGTAGTAGCGGTGATCATTAGCAAACTAGATAATGAGCCAAGAGCTCGTTTGGCGGACACGCCTCTCAGTGATGCAACTGTACCAGATGAGAAGTATCTCGGATACAATGTCTCGGATATCTGCGTGGAGACCCATAGTGTGCAGCGAGATCAATTCTTCTCCGAGATACTGTCAGCATGTGGTCTGAGTGGTCGTGACATCCATGAGCTCGTGGAATCCACCAAGGAGATATTTGATCCTCGCAATCTCAGGACAGGCAGAAAATATGAGGTAATCTATGATGCTGAATCAGGAAAGCCCGATGCGCTGCGCTATGACATCTCTAGTACGGACTACTTATTGTATGACCTACATGCTAAGTGTGCAGAGAGATGTGAGCGCGAGTCTAGTATACGGATAGCTGGACACAGTGGTGTCATCACCAGCTCGCTCTGGGTGGCGATGGTAGAAGGTGGCATACCGCCTGATCTCATCGATAAGATGCAGGACGTATATGCCTGGTCTCTTGATTTCTATCACCTCCAGAAAGGAGATCGATTCAAGCTGATCTATGAGGAAATCTATGTGGATGGAGAATATAGCACCTCGGGTGATATCCTTGCAGCAGAATTTATCACCTCGGGCAAGACCTTTCCTGCCTATTACTATGTCACGGATGAGTACGCTGGATATTTTGATGACGAGGCGCGTCCGATGAAAAAAGCATTTCTCAAAGCGCCCGTGAAATACTCGCGTATCTCGAGTAGATACAATCCAAGGAGATTTCATCCAGTGCTGAAACGCCGCAAAGCACATCTAGGAACGGACTATGCCGCACCGACTGGAACACCTATTTACGCCGTAGCAAATGGTGTAATTACAAAAGCGTCCTTTACGCGGGGCAACGGCAACTACGTCAAGATCAAGCACGATGGTCAGATCTCCACGCAGTATCTCCACATGCGCAATATCAAATCTGATATCAAACCAGGCGTACAAGTCAAGCAAGGAGACGTGATAGGCTATGTAGGACAGACAGGACTGGCATCTGGACCGCATGTGTGTTTCAGATTTTGGAAAAATGGAAAACAGGTAGATCACTTACGTGAAAATCTTCCACCACCTAAACCCATGCCAGAGGATGAAATCCCGTTCTTTGAGCAGATACGTGATATAATGCAGGAGCAGCTCCAGCAGATATCATACGATCTCAGCGTCCCTGCCTAGGGAAATAATACATTAAGAATTTGTATTTGCTTTCTTCAGCGTAAAGCCAAAGGTGGAGCCCTGACCAATAGTACTCCTTACATTAATAGTCTGACCGTGTGCCTCGATAATATGCTTCACGATAGACAGACCCAGACCGGATCCTCCGGCTTTTCGCGATCGACTACGATCTACTCGATAAAATCGATCAAATAAGTGCTTGAGGTGCTTTTCCTCAATCCCCATACCATTATCTGATACCTCTACCAGTATATCAGGACCCACGTCATAAAATCCCACTTTAGTCTCTCCACCTTCACGGCCATACTTGATACTATTCATCACGAGATTGATAAGCACCTGGCGGATACTTTCGCGATCCACTAGGACCTTACCTATGGTTTCCATGCCTGGCTTGAGAGCTAGGTTCACATTGCTCTCTGCGGCTAACTTTTCTAAATCACTGAGTACTTCCTTGACCAGCTCGACCAGATTGGTCTCTGTCATCTCCATCTCTATACCACCACTATCCATGCTAGATATCACATCCAGATCATCCACTATGGTAATCAGGCGATCGATATTATTTTTGGTCCTGTCAAAATAAAATTCTCGACGATCTGCGGAAAGATTATTTTCTGCGAGAGTCTCTATAAATCCCTGAATACTAAACAGAGGAGTCTTCAGCTCGTGGGAAACATTGCCTATAAATTGCTTCCGATAGTCCTCTAGTTGACGAAGATTATTAAGTTCTTCTTCGCGATGTTCTACCCAGTCGGTGACCTCCTGCTCTACTTTACCAAACACATCCTCCTGCAGAGAGACAGTTTCTTTGTCCACGGTAGAGACCTTAGTCCGTTTGATGAGTTTATAGAGTGGTTTTATCTTTCGATAGATATATCGACTGAGAAACTGTCTCAAGAATACATAGGCAATCAGTGTTACGAGCACCATAGCCAAAAAAAGGCCAGTCACTTTTCCTGTAGGAAAAAACTCTGTGACAATATAGATTAGAACACAACTCGTAAAACCAAAACACAGAGCAAACAAGGACGCAAAAACGTGTGGCGTAGGATTTTTAAACATTGCTAAAAGGTAAATTTATAGCCTACTCCCTTGAGCGTCTTGATGAACTCAGATCCGATTTTTCCGCGTAGTTTTCTGACATGCACGTCTACTGTGCGATCCACTACGATGACATCTACACCCCATACTTTATTGAGGATTTCTTGCCTACTAAATACTTTACCTGGCTTAGTAGTCAGTAAGCGTAGGAGTTCAAATTCTTTGCGCGCCAGTGCGATAGCTACACCATCAAGTTTCACTTCAAATTTCTCGTGATTGATGATGAGACGGCCAAAGTTTTTGGCGCCTGCATCGTTGGTTTTCTTCTTTCTGAGGCGTCTGGTGAGAGCATTGATTCTACTTACGAATACCTTGGGTTTGATAGGCTTGTGGATGTAGTCATCTGCCCCCATATCCAGTGCTTCTACCTCTGTATCATCACCGCTTTTGGCTGTGAGAAAAGCTATGAGGCTATCTTGGAATAGCTCGTGCTCGCGGAGCTTAGCGCACAGTTCTACACCATCCATCTGCGGCATCATGATATCCAGGATGAATAGATGAGGCTGATACTTCAGAGCTATGCTGTATGCCTCCATGCCATCTGCAGCGGTCTCCACCTGATAGCCTTCTCGAGCGAGGGCAAAACTGAGAAACTCAAGAATATCAGGCTCGTCATCTACAATCATTACTTTGAGATCAGCTTTCTTCATTCTACAAAGTTCGTGGTAAGCCCCTTGGTGGAGAGCTCATTATATATTATAAAATCATGAAGTTATGTTGATTTGCGAGTAGCGGACAGTCTATCGCACTACTTGTCCACATCAGCCCGCAGCCTGTCTTTGACTACAGTCTGCAATTTCTCATAGGCCTCCAGATCATCAAGCAGATACTCCATAGCCCTTTGCCAATCCTCCTCTGAGACACTATGCCGCTCGAGTATCTGACCGTGATAAACGGCGTACATACTATCCCTTGCAGCATCAGATACGCGATTGAGAGCCGCCTGTGCTATATGCTTGTCGTAGAGTACGTCTATCATGAGCTCATCTGCTATGGGCAGTGTCTGCTCACTCTCGCAAGCAAGGAGTAATAGACATATGAGGACCGCAGGGTATCTCACTCGCTGTAGAACTTGGGATAAATATAGCTCCGCAAAGTACCTATGTGACCAGAGACCGCTGACCATGTCTGTACATCATAGTCCACGACACCTATACCACAGGTAGGCACATTAAGTATAGTACCATCGCTGACGTCCTGAAGGATCTCGGTCCAGCAAGGATTGTGCCCTATGACTGCTATCTTGTCTATATGATCAGGCACTTCACCGATAACCCTGTACACATCAGCTAGTCTTGGATGGTAGAGCTGCGGTGTATATACCACAGACTCTTGTGGCAGCTCGTAGGCTTCTATGAAATAACTAGATGTCATACGTGTACGCTGCGAATCGCTACTCAGTATCATCTGTAGGTCTGGCTGCACGTCTAGGAGTTTCCTTGCCATGATAGGTGCGTCGCGCAGACCGCGCTCATTCAGAGGTCGCTGATGATCACTCAGTCCTGGTTGGGCCCAGGATGACTTGGCATGGCGGATGTAGCACACTGTCTTCACATTGCTAAGATAAGAGGTCTTTCCGTGCTGCTGAATAGTAAGTGAGACTGCGTCGCATTTTGGCGAAAGCCACCTACTTTTACTAGTCGGCTTGATTTACAGAGCAATTCATATTAATCTCCTCTGATGATCTACCGCCCAGCACATGTACCAGGGATATAAGGATAAGACACTACCCGAAATCATCAACTTACTCGCAGCCGAGCTACGAGCTGATGCCCGAGACTATATCAAGACGCATACTCTCAAGCACCTGGCTATGAGCTCTACCCTTCATCAGTACAGCGGTGCGGAGTTTCAACTTCAGATTGCTCTGCGCGATGCTAAAGTACAAGACTGGGTGTGCCAGTGCTACGACTATTCCAAATCTCACATCTGTGTCCACTTGGCAGCAGCCACGATCTTACTCAATGATCTGAGCTCACACAAAAAGTCGCGCTCACATCGTAGCAGCATCAAGACTGATCTAGCAACCATTGATCCAGCACAGCTCTTACAGATCGTAGAGCGCCTTGCTTCACGTGATGAGCAGCTCACCACCATACTTGCCGTACTGAGCAAGCTCTCCGCTGACACTTATGACGTCGCTGGCCTAGAACGCATACTTACGGATGCTTATCGAGCAGCCAAAATCGGCAAGAGTACTCGCCTACTGCAGCGACAGATGATGCATGCCGAGTGGCTCGAACAGATTACTCGTGAGCATCTCCTCAGCACTACTCCGGCCATGCTATGGACCATCTGTAGTCATCTCATACCACATATGACACGCTTGCGTCAGCGGCTTGCTAGCGCCAAGTCAAGGAAGCTAGAGACGAGCTGGCACGAGCTGGCCGAGATGATAGCGACTATGGAGATGGCGCCCATGCTGCGAGATCAAGTGATGCTGGATATACATGAGATAGCGCACTCTGATAGCTATGATTATCTAGGTGAATACAGTCTGATGCGGCAGCTACTAGATCAGCAAGAGGATGTAAAGGGACTTGCGTCCAAAGTCATATCCGTAAAAAACAAGCGCGCCTATCTCCTGGCGGACTACATGTTTCTGCTTGAGTTAATCGAAGCGTCGAAGGAAGAGATTGGCTCCTATCTCCATCAGCTGCCAGCCGCGCTTCCCCTAGAGCCTATCTACGATGAGGCGCTCAAGCAGCACAATCACCGTGTACTCAAACTCTTGCACGATCATACCCGCTCACAAACCACACTGGCTACGAAGATCAAAGATCTTATGATTCTGCATCTTGCCGAATTGCACAAAATGCCCAAGCTCGCCCAGAGCATGACCAAATTACCATGGTACCACGAGCTACTCCAAGCGGATCGCTCCAGCCTAGATCCCGCAGAGTCCCAGCGATCACTAAGCCTCCGTATAAAGCTCTGGGAACACGAGCGCGACCAGGATGCCATCTTGCAAGCCTTACGCGAGAGTATAGATATACAAGCGCTCTACGTGCTAGATCAAAAAACGTGGAACTCAGCAGAGTTAATAGACGCGGTACAGGATCTGGTGATGCGATATCTCTCACGCCATGCAGGACTCAAGCCAGTGCAACAGTTTCACCAGCTGCTAAGGCACCTAGAAAAAATGGATCTAGCCAGCGTAGCTATGGATCTGCGCGATATGGCCGCTGAGCGGTTCCCTGATAAGATAAAGTGATCCGTCGCTGGAGCTTGTGATATCGTGGCTCTGTCGAGCAAATGCGTCAGCAGCCTGAGTCAACCTCCTGAGTCATGCATACCTTGCCCGAGCGATACTACTGAGACCTAACCCAGATATAGTATACGAGTCAGGCTCTATAAAATGACTTGTGCCATCAGAGATCTATTCATGGGCACTGGGTATAGTATATAGTGAGACTGACGTCTTGGATGAGAGCCAATACCCTAGGCATCCAGATAGTGCAATCTGAAGCAAAGTAACTGAGACACGTCACAGCCCAGCTACTAGTATAGCTCTGGATCGTGGTCGAGTCGTAAAGCTCCATCGTATGTGGGCTGAATGCAAAGACCCTAATTAAGGTGCATAGTCTCTGGAATCTCCGCTATGACTGTGTAGTGCTTGCCAAGATCTCTAAGGGCCTGTCGCCATAGCTGATCTGGCTGTGTAGCAAAGGCATATTCCCTCTGCATATCTGCGGATACCCAGGAGCCCGTGATAAGCTCATCATCTAGCTGCTTGGCACCCCATCCGCTGTAGCCCACAAAAAATTTGAGATCCGTAGTCTTGATCAGATTTACACGTACGAGTTCCTTGAGTTGCTCATAGTCTCCACCCCAGTATAAGCCAGGACATACGGGACGGCTATCCTCTAGTATATCACCACGTGTATGGATGTAGTGGATCGTATCTGTTGCCACAGGCCCGCCAAAGTATAATTCTGATCGAAAATCTGGGAAATCTGCAATAAGATCCGTGACTTGCATTTTAAGTGGCTTATTAAGGACGAAGCCCACTGAGCCATCTTTTTCGCTATGATCACAGAGTAGAATTACCGATCTCCTAAAATTAGGATCCAGCATAAATGGCTCGGCCACCAGGATATTACCTACGTCTATAGCGGACTGATTTATCACTAGGTGATTAGATGATGTCTGATGTTAAGTTACGATCTATTCTTTTAAACAGTCCTCTGAGCACTTTTCCATTGCCACCTACTTCGTAGATGTGGTCTGCACCATCGCTGATCATCTGCTGCATGCTTTGAGACCACTTGACTGGTGCCGTCAGCTGGGCTATGAGATTATTTTTGAGCTCTGCGGGGTCGGTGACGGCTTGTCCGTGTACATTCTGATATACTGGGCAGGAAGGAGGGTTAAAGACTGTAGCCTCTATAGACTCTGCTAGTTGCTTCCTAGCAGGCTCCATGAGTGGACTGTGAAATGCACCTCCTACCACGAGAGGCACCACTTTACGAGCGCCTTTGTCCGAAAGGACCTCACTAGCGGCGTCTATTGCATCTATCTCACCCGAGATGACGATCTGTCCAGGGCTGTTATAATTGGCAGCAACTACCACGCCGTCTATCTGTGCGCATACTTGCTCTACTACATCGTCATCGAGTCCTAGCACAGCAGCCATGGTACCACCCACCTGATCGCAAGCTGATTTCATGGCTAGTGACCTGTCTCGCACAAGCTGAAGACCCGTGGCAAAGTCATAGACCTTGGCACAGGCTAGTGCTGTCAGTTCACCCAGCGAGTGTCCTGCCACAGCGTCCACGGATGGTAGAGCCTCAGCGGCATTGAGCCGGATGAGCGAGTGTACATAGAGGGCTGGCTGTGCTATGTGCGTCTGTTTGAGTTCATCAGCATCAGCATCTGTCATAGCTGCGAGCAGGTCATAACCCAGGATCTCTTTCGCTGTGGCGAAGGCTTGCTTTACCTCATCACGATCAAGCGGTAGATCTGAAGCCATGCCAGGGTATTGGGCACCCTGACCAGGAAATACAAGTACATTCATGCTGTAAGTATACGATCCTTTCAGGAAAGCCGCGAGGAGATCAGGTGTAGAAACTCTGATCGAGTTTCCTTTGCCTTGAACTGACCTGTAAAGGCGGAGGTCGTAGTTACACTGTTTTGCTTTTGCACGCCACGCATCATCATACACATATGGCTAGCTTCTATCACGACTGCTGCTCCCTGCGGTGCAAGAGATCTTTGGATACAATCGAGAATCTCCTGAGTCAAGCGCTCCTGTACCTGTAGCCTGCGGGCAAATACATCCACTATGCGTGGGATCTTGCTGAGTCCCACGATACGTCCATCTGGTATGTAGGCAATGTGAGCTTTACCAAAAAATGGCAGCATATGATGCTCACATAGCGAGTACAGCTCAATGTCCTTCACGATGACCATCTCATTGTAGTCCTCATGGAAGATGGCTCCTTGCATGATGGCATCAGCGTCCATCTCATATCCACTCGTCAAAAAATCCATGGCTTTGGCGGCGCGCTCGGGTGTCTTTACTAAGCCTTCGCGGGACACGTCTTCACCGAGGTCAGTGATGATCTCCTTGTACTTCTTTGCTATTTCCTCTGTAGTCATGTGAATCGTTGTGATTTCTTATAATCGTATAGAGAATACCTTGAGAGACGAGAAGGTTTATCGTCAGACTCCGATTTGTAGATAGATCCGTACGATTGATAGAGAATTTTTAGAAGACTGAGTATGATATGCTGATCTTAGCATTCTAGATGAACACTACGTCACCCGCACCCTCTGTACTACCTGCAGTGGATCGTCCCTTACTGAGGTTTGGTCTTCTTTGGCTCGGCGTATTTGCCGTAGTACTGGTGTGCGATAGCCCTGGCAGCGCATTGGCATTGCGCTTGGCCAAGTCCTTTGTGACTACCAGCTTCTACATAGGGATTATCTATATTAACTACGAGATCTTGTTGCCTCGATTAGTGGCATCCAAAAAGCTTCTGATATACCTTCTGAGTTTACTGCTAGCCGCACTGCTACTTACCCCGCTCAAGTCACTGCTCATCTACTTGAGTTATAAGCTCCTAGATCCTGAGAAGAATATCGTAGTGGATGACCTCGTCCTCAACTTTGCGGCACTGGTCATCATAGGACTGCTGTCCAGCGTAGTGAAGATCATATCCGACTGGCTCTCACAGCAGCGTACGGTATCTGATCTGCGTACACAGACGGTATCCTCTGAGCTCAAGTTCCTCAAGTCGCAGATCAATCCTCACTTTCTATTCAATACCCTCAACAATCTGTACGCCCTTACCCTAAAAAAGTCCAATGACGCACCCGAAGTCGTCATCAAACTTTCTGACATGATGCGCTATATGCTGTATGAATGCAACGAGCCGAAGGTGCCCCTTCAAAAAGAGATTGACTATATACATAATTACATCTCGCTGGAGAGCCTTAGACAAAGCAAGGAGGTGGACATAGATTTCAAGATGGATGGGGATCCTGGTCAGTTGGAGGTAGCTCCGTTACTCTTTGTTCCATTTCTGGAAAATGCCTTCAAGCACGGCCTCAAAGATGATATCACCAAAGGATATTTACATATACATCTGGCCATCAGCAACCCGCACCTGGAGTTTATCATCCAGAACAGTAAACCATCACATCTGCGCACGCAGACCACTGTCACCAGACCTGGAGGTATAGGGCTAGAAAATGTCAAGCGGCGTCTCAAGTTGATCTACCCTGAGAAATATAAACTAGAAATAGAAGACTCTCCTACCACATACACCACGAGCTTACACCTCGTACTTACTTAACATTGCATATGATACGAACGATAATAGTCGATGATGAGCCATTAGCCATCGAAATCTTAGAGACACATTGCGCCAGCATAAGCGACCTGGAAGTGGTCTCCACATTCGGCAATGCTGTGGATGCGAGCACCTATCTCAGTCAGAATACTGTGGATCTGATGCTACTAGATATACAGATGCCACAGCTCACGGGACTTGATTTTCTGCGCAATCTCAACAATCCTCCACAGGTGATATTTACCACAGCCTACTCTGAGTACGCTGTAGATGGCTTTGAGCTCAATGCTATTGACTATCTCCTCAAGCCCATATCCTTTGACAGATTTCTCAAGGCCATCAACAAGTACCGAAGTCAGCTAGGCGCCACGTCTGCTGCGTCTGCCGAGGAGGAAGAAGATCACATATTCGTCAAAGCAGACAAAAAACTGATCAAGGTAAACTATGACGAGGTCCTGTATATAGAAGGACTCAAGGACTACGTGATCATCCGCATGGGAGATAAACGTGTCATCACCTTACAGACGATGAAGAGTCTAGATCAAAAATTGCCTGACTCGATCTTCATGAGGATCCATCGCAGCTACATCATCAATGTGAGTAAGATAGAAGCACTCGTGGGTAATATGGTTGAGATCACAGAGAAAGGCGAGAAGAAGCACATTCCCGTAGGTAAGAACTATCGCGAGACGCTTCTCGAGCTGATCAATGATCGCAAGATCTGATAGATCCTGCTGATCTCGATCCTCGTTAGTTGGATGACTCTCAGCTCTACTTGTAGTGGCTCCAGCTCCCTAGCTCCACTTGCTGAGTTGACCTGAAAGGCGTCGCTGTCAGTGAAGCCCACACTCTCATTCACTCATCCTCAAGACACAGCTGTGTAGTGTCTCTCTGGCTCAATTCGCAAGCTAGGTAACTCTAGGGTAGCCGAGACCATGATTTCCATAGTAACTCACGAGTAATACTCAATTCACTTACCTGGCGCGAACAGACTAATCGATAGAAAAGAATGATTGAAAGAATAGATAGGTGTGGTGCGCTAGATCTGGATTCTATTTACCGTACGATCTGCAGCTTCTGCGTAAGTACCGAAGTGCCCGTAGTGACGCGTACTACATACATTCCACTCGGAAGGTCCGAAATGTCAATAGAGTGCTGCTCGGCATCTAGGCCACTCTCTGCATGGAGCAAATTACCACTTAGCGAGATGATTTCTACGCCTGTCATGACATCGCTACCATTAAGATGAAGCCTGAAGCGATCCGTAGCTGGATTAGGGAAAAGCTTGAGATCATCAATAGTGGATTCTACTACTCCTTCTTCTGGATCCTGCGGAGTATTACGGACTCTCATAGTGGCAGTGCTTCCAGGTATACGCACCATCTTGCCATCAGCTCGCTGAGC
>JAHDBH010000213.1 GCA_020630495.1 Saprospiraceae bacterium | reverse complement strand
GCAATTTATGAAGAAAGCCTTTCCATCGGGCCCATAGTGAGTGGTACATTAGAGGCGGTAAGTTGGTCACCTACTCAGGGTCTGAGTTGTACAAACTGTCTCGTACCATATCTCACGGCCGCGGATGCACAGAAGTACACAGTTACCGTGACTGACGTGTCAGGTTGTACATCTACGGCTAGTGTAGATGTATCATTTCGTTCACCCCCGTATTTTTTACCCAATGTCATTCATCCAGCAAGTCAGTGGCCAGAAAATCAGCGCTTCTTCCTTCAGTCGTCTCATGCGCGTACGTACGATATTTCCATATACGACCGCTGGGGCAACAAAGTCTATGCTGCAGAGTCTCTAGAGACCAACAGGCAAGGTCAAGGATGGCACCCAAGTCGAGACACACCATCTGGAGTTTACATCTATAAGATTACCGTTGAGGATGTTGAAGGTACTGTACTCGCTGGTGATGTGACAGTGATGAGATAATGATTGCACCTCGACTGTCGATCGATGACCGCTGAGATGTATGGTCGCTCGGCGATCTTTTTGAGGTGTTACAGCATGCTTTCTATAAGCCGCACTCTCGTAGTGTTAGAATTTGTAAGAACAGTGTAATCCAATGGTTTCACAAAGTACACTGATGAGATTCTCAGTAAGCAGCACATATCGTTATCTTTAGAGATGGAGACATGAGTATTTTAAATTCAGTGAAGATCGCATACAATTGAATAGAATGAAGATTAGAGCAACTTTTTACTTACTATATATAGCGCTTTGCGTCACTTCTTGTTGCGACTTAGATAACCCTTCGGGAATCGATGACAATCCTTGCAGGAGTGATCTTGATTGGAATGGAACTGAATGCGTATGTTCTGGTATAGAGAGAAGTGAGATAGAGTGCGTAAGAGCAAGTGCATATCTCTACCGTACGATAGATGTCACAGGATTCCAATGCCCAGAGATATTGGCTATTAGAATCGACAGCGCTGCTAATTCTCGCTTTGGCGGCATGAATTTCCATATGTTACTAGAATCTGGTCAGAATTTGTTCTATTCGTTTGATGAAGATTTACGTGTAGATGATATGTGCTTTAGCCAGGACAACAGTCTCGAATACCCCATCATTACTAGATGTAATCCTGACACTGACGCTACGCCGCCATTCTCTGCCAATTTAGAATTTTGCCGAGAGGATAAGAAGGTCTCTCTCGATATACACTACTTTGCCAATAATGGCACCGTTGATCTGGGAATTACGACTTCATTCACTTTTGAATCTGTCTTATGAGAATTCAATATATTATTACATTGTGCATAGTAGTTTCTTGTTGTCCAGCGGAGCTCGACATACCAGAATGCGGCACAGACTACCGATACTCCTTATCTGAGCAAGATTGCATATGTGACGGTATAGAACTACCTAGAGAAATATGTTTAAGTAAGGGTGATAGTACATTTCAGCTTGTGCGTGTTGACGGGTGGTCAGAGTGTTGGAGAGATCTTGAAGCTGTTACCATAAGAGATGATTGGCAGGAGGACAGATTTTTTTTAGGAGTATGGACTGCGGATGGCACTGATTTTTTTCAGCCGTTTAATTATCTTGTACCACGTGATTTTATGCAGGGTGGTATTGATTCTAACAGCGTGCATTTTCCGACATATTTCGACTGTTACTCGGAAGAGCACGAGATAGATCGCTTGGCTGTCACAAGTACTCTAAGATTCTCGGACACGTTGGTGACTTGGCGTATGGACTACTATGATGCTGATGGCGAGATCGACCTAGGTGTCTTCACAGAACTACACTTTCAGAAGCTGCTTTAGAAATAAGTATTACAAATCGCCATCAATTCTGAAAAGAGGCACACGGACGTGACTAATCGCTCTATATTGTGAATGATACGCTCGGAATCCATGTCCGTATTACAGGAGAATGGATATGCGAGCTAACTCTATCGAGATCATGATGGTTAGTTGTATAACGGTATGAGCGCAGGTTACAATAGTTCACTGAGCATGCAAAAGCTGAATTAACGGACCAAGCCTGCAGCTGCCTACTAAGACCAGATATTTTACTGAAAAG
>JAHDBH010000212.1 GCA_020630495.1 Saprospiraceae bacterium | reverse complement strand
TTGTCGTTCTCAAGAGGACAAGTAGCGTTCACAGTCCAATCGAAGAGAGCCCCAAAAGCTGGTCCATTAATAGTCGCGTTCGTATTGGCTTGACCAAAGACACGATCATCATTGAGCTCCACTTCTGAGCGGAATCGAAAGTTGTCACCAGGAGAAATAGCGTTAAGATCTATACCAAGAAAGTCGGCTACTTCTGACAGGGGAAAATTTAATGTTCCTCCGAGATTACCTGTTTCAGAATTTACTTGAAAATCTGAGCCTGTGAAGGTTTTAAACAGCTGCTCGTCTCTTGACTGATCGCCATTGGTATCATCTCTGTCAACATGTGAGACGAATACTCGGTACTCACGGACATTCTGACCACCATCTTCAGTCCTAAAATCATAGGTGTGCTCATAGGCTGACCCACTGAGATTCATAAGGTCATACTCTCCAGCAGACAGCTCAAGCAGTCGAGGGAAAGCACCTATTTCAGCGCTATCAATGGTGATGATAGGTCCTAGTTCTGGATCCGCAGAGCACGCAAAGAGTAACGCTGTGATTGATATATATGCAAATATTCTTTTCATTATTCTCTATTTATAATTAGAAACAAGGACCGAGATCATCAGGATTGGTATCCCAGAAGACTTTCTCTGTCACTGGTTTTTGGCTAGCGTTTTCATTAAGGTTTACGTGATTGGCAGGATAGAGTGCTGAGCGTATAAATGGTCCAGCTCCTGTCTCAATCATAGGTTGCATGTTAGTTGGATGAGCCGTACGACGAATCAGATTGTAACCTTCTAGTCCATTACCATATGTGGCTATGAGGAACTGCGTAGCGAGCACGTTGAACGCATCTCCATCATCATACTCTTCACCCACCTGAGCCAGGTAAGCAGAGTCCTGAGAAGCCCCAGGCACAAAATCAGAACCTACTACTAGTACAGGTACTGTGGCAACCTCCGCACTCAGTGATGCAGGATCACTGGCTACACCAAAATCTCTTACCTTGTCAAATGACTTCTGCATAGCAATTTCCATGAGTTCCTTAGCACCAGATTCATTGCCCCTTACGAAGGCTGCTTCTGCACGATAGAAATCAACGAAAGATGAAGTAATGATAGGGTGAATACCAGCACCCAGACCACCATCTACACCTTCGTTTTGGACTCCGTCATTCAGATTATTATCAAACTTGCCACCAGCAGGATACACTCCATAGACAGTTCTGATATCACCATCTGGAGGAATACCATTGCCATTACCGTGGTCACGACCGTAGTAACCTTCAGATAAGCTGCCTACGCAGTAGGGCATCTCGTCATCGCAGTTGAGATAGTGAGCTGGAGTAGCGGAAGGATCAGGTAGTATCGAGAAGATGCAATCAAATCGATTGTTATTATCCAGAGGTACTGTAGATACAGTACGATAGAAATAGAATCTGGTTCTTGGATCTACAGTCTCTTTCGACTCAGCCATCAGCCACATAAGCCAGTTGCTCATGTATTGCCCATCATCCGCCTCATAAGAGTCGACATATAGTGGGTGTCGACTATCAGGGTTGGCACGGTTGGACCCGTAATTGAACTGCCAGTCATTACTAGCACTGGTTATATAAGCACCTTCACTTTCTACAGCGTCAAAGGTCGCCCAGTCTCTTCTATACAGGGCACTCCTCAGACGAAGTGAATGCGCAGCTGCAATCCATCCTTCTATATTGTCACCATAGAAAAAGTCAGAAACTGGAGGCTCCGCCTCATTAGCTGTTAGATTTTCTATAGCTTCTACCAGTAGAGCATCCGCAGCTGCGTAGATTTCTTCTCCACTTTGGTCTGCTGGACTGATATTAGCGATACCTTGACCAGACTGGTCAAATGGAACATCACCAAAAATATCCACGAGTTGCATGAGCGTGAAGGCTTTCATGACCTTTGCAGACCCTACATGATAAAACTGCTCTGTAGCAGTGGCCAATTCTATGACCGCATCAGCATCAGGTAAAAAGTCAGCATAGCTATTGTTCCAAAGGCCATTAAAGGCTTCTGGCTGGAATGCTGTAACGTAAATGCCGCCAGCTGTCATAGCCCTCTGGCGAGAAAGTT
>JAHDBH010000211.1 GCA_020630495.1 Saprospiraceae bacterium | reverse complement strand
ATTCCTCCCGTCGAAACCCAGATTAGCTGCTCTTTGACTCAGGATTACATCTTGGGCTTTGCTATTGCGCCCTTGTAGGGCTTGCTGTGTTGCTTTATGCTGGTGTGCCTTAGACACACCCCCCTACCCCCTCGAGGGGGACATCACTAGGCAGCAGGCTGCCTGGTGTATGCTGTTTTTGTTGGTTCGCGTCTAGGATCGTGCGCAGCACGTTTCCACTTATCGTGTTGTATTCACTCCCTCAGTAGCAGCTCACTAGCCAGCACCTGGCCGTGATACAATATCGTGGCTATATGATAGCCAGTGGCGGACATGTCAGGCGGGGTGAAGCTCTGCTGACCCGCTTGCAGTCCCTGATAGCGGATGATAGGTCGGCCTTGCATATCGCTCAGGAGTAGCGTGCAGTCCGAGCACTCTTGCTCCAGATAGAGCTGGAGCGTCTCGGAATACGGATTGGGATAAAACTGGTACGCGACTTTGCCTAGCTCTGGCAGATCGATCGTAGAAGTGTATAATTGATCTTTTCCCACACAGTCGGGCTCATAGCAGCCATTGCTATCTACCTGGATCACCCACACATCCAGATCGCGGACTACCGTTCCGTCATCAAGTATGGTCGTGTCACCCATGATGCCTGTAGCTGCTATATTGCCATTGGGCAGTTCTACGGCATTATTAAGCCAACCTATACCGTAGTGTAGATCATCATACACAAGATCATGGAAGTACTCGCGATACCAGATCGTCTCACCCTCAGGACTTATGCGCCA
Organism: Saprospiraceae bacterium; assembly: GCA_020630495.1. Classification (GTDB taxonomy): domain Bacteria; phylum Bacteroidota; class Bacteroidia; order Chitinophagales; family Saprospiraceae; genus JAHDBH01. The sequence continues at coordinate 1,324 of JAHDBH010000211.1, read as the reverse complement.
CATCATAGCCACATCAATATTAAGTCTACCATCAGGATACTCATAGAGACTTCCTTTTCCCACAGCAAGAATATCGCCATTATCCAATATCGAGAGACTCAGGATAGTGATGCGAGCATCATCCCAGTCTTCAGCGAGATAGCATCGCCAGATCTCATTCCCGAGTTCGTCTAGGTAGTAGACAGTAGGATACTCGCGTGGTAGGCGATCGATCTCGATATTGGTAGTGCCAGCTAGGTACATGCTTCCATCTTCTTTCACGGCGAGGCCCAGTTGTGAGCGAAGACCATCATCGTCTATGTCATACTCCTGTCGCCATAGCCGCTGACCCAAGGAATCGTATTTGACTACAAATGGAGCTAGGCTTGGAAGTCCATTGATACGATTGATGCCAGCCAAAATCACAGAACCTTCAGGCCCTGGCTTTGCAATGTTATAGGCTGTAAAGTTTCTGTCTGGTGCTCTCTCAGGTATCTCTGACCATGCTAGTGTGGTGTCAAATCCATTGAACATGGCGAAATAGTGGTCGTCAGCTGTCGTATCTACAAAGAAATGTGTTGTAAAGAATTTACCGCTCTTCATAGGTACAAAAGAGCGTGCTGTCAAGTTCTTGCCCTTTAGTCCAACTCTGAAATGATCAACGATTTCCCAACTAGTCTGACTTCTTCTCATTTGTAAGGCTGCCACTGTGCTATCATCATCTGCCGTGAAAGAATAGATATATAATTCATGATTGGAGACGTAATGTAGACCCTGAAATGTGTTCCCGCTGATCGAGTCATAGGTGAATAGCTCTATGTCATCAAGATCATCAGTTTTACACTCTAAAAGACTCATACATGGGACTCCATTTAGACATCTACTCAAACAACTTATGAGTATCTGATCATTTGTTGTCATTACAGCCAATTCAGAACCTAAATCGTTGAAACCTATAGGCACGAGCTTAGAACGTAGGTCTTGTGCATGTAGGATCGAGGTAGCCAGAATAAAAGCGATAGATAGGAAAATTCTCATAGACTACTGTATAATAAATTTCTGAGTAGATAAGACCTTCTGATCTTTGTCGCAAACCTCCAGCCAGTGGAGTACATTCAAGCTACTCTTAAGAGCGATATTGAATTGTTGCACATCTGAGTTTTCTGAGGTAGTCATGCGAAATCTTTGGTTCATGCTTGTATAAATATAAGGTTTTGTATCTGCCGGCTTTTGACGGACGCGATTAGTCTAATGTAAATTGAGAATCACACATTTTCACCTGTACTGGTATTTTATGTGTACTAAAGGAATCGTATTTCAGATAGATAGCGTTGGGTTTCGACGG
>JAHDBH010000210.1 GCA_020630495.1 Saprospiraceae bacterium | reverse complement strand
GCCTGTCACACAAAGCACCTGGCCGCATGAGGGCATGATACAAGCCATGTAGTCACCCACACACCCCCTACCCCATCAAACTCTTAAACCGTGGACGCTTAGGCGTCGCATCTCCTAGCTCCTCGCGTCGCTTTTGCTCGAAAGAGCTGAAATTACCCTCGTACCATCGCACGTGGCCCTCATCCTCAAAAGACAAGATATGCGTCGCCAGTCTATCGATAAACCAGCGATCGTGACTGATCATCAGCACACATCCCGCAAAGTTGTCGATCGCATCCTCCAGGGCGCGGAGAGTGTTGACGTCGATATCATTAGTCGGTTCATCTAGGAGTAGGACATTGCCGCCTTCCTTGAGAGTGATGGCCAGGTGGACGCGGTTGCGCTCACCGCCAGATAGTACGGCGAGTTTTTTCTGCTGATCCGATCCCGTAAAGTTGAACTTGCTGACATAGGCGCGCACATTCACCTCGCGGCCGCCCACTTCTATGAGATCATTTCCACCGCCTATGATTTCAAATACATTGGCCTCCGGCAGCAGATCCTTGTGTGACTGATCTACATAGCTAAGCTCTACCGTCTCGCCTATTTCTATATTTCCTTTGTCGGGCTTTTCCTCGCCCATGATCATGCGGAATAGCGTGGACTTTCCTACCCCATTGGCGCCTATGATACCTACGATGGCATTTTTGGGAATGGATAGACTGAGATTATCGATCAGGAGGCGGTCGTCAAATCCCTTACTCACACCATTTATTTCTATGACCTTATCACCCAGGCGGGGTCCTGGCGGGATGAACATCTCGAGCTTCGCTTCGCTCTCGCGTTGTTGTTCGCCAGCGAGTTTTTCGTAGGCATTGAGACGAGCTTTTCCTTTGCTTTGTTTTGCTTTCGGACTCATCCGCACCCACTCGAGTTCGCGCTTGAGAGTTTTAGCACGTTTGCTGCTGGCTTTTTCTTCTTGCTCTAGTCGCTTGGTCTTTTGCTCTAGCCATGAGCTGTAATTTCCTTCGTAGGGTATGCCCTCACCGCGATCGAGCTCGAGGATCCATCCGGCGACATTGTCGAGAAAGTATCTATCGTGCGTCACGGCGATGACCGTCCCAGGGAATTTGCTGAGAAACTGCTCCAGCCAGTGTACGCTCTCGGCGTCCAGGTGATTAGTTGGCTCATCGAGGAGGAGCACATCGGGCTGACTCAGTAGCAGACGACACAGCGCCACGCGGCGGCGCTCCCCGCCAGAGAGAACTGCTACCTTCTGATCAGAGGGCGGCAGACGGAGCGACTCCATGGCCTGCTCCAGTTTATTATCGATGTCCCAGGCATCGTACTGATCCATTTTTTCCAGGAGTTTGCCCTGCTCCTCTATGACCTTCATCATCTCATCATCGCCCATGGGCTCCGCGAGTTTGAGGTTGATATCCTCGTAGGCTTTGATGATGTCCATGATCTCCGAGACGCCCTCCTGCACTACCTCCTTGACGGTCTTGGACTCGTCTAGCTCAGGCTCTTGAGCGAGGTAACCGATCTTGTAATCTCCGTCAAAGTACACTTTGCCCTCATAGTTATCATCGATACCGGCGATGATCTTGAGCAGGCTCGACTTACCCGATCCATTGAGGCCGAGCACGCCGATCTTGGCTCCGTAGTAGAAGGAGAGCCAGATATTATTGAGGACTTTTTTCTTAGGTGGGTAGGTCTTGGAGACGCCCTCCATGCTAAATATGATCTTATTATCTGCCATGTGTCTTGATTCTAGGAGCGCAAAGGTACTCGATGCCACCATGGGATCCACTGGATCGGAGCTCGCATTTACGTGGCTGCGTGGGACAGGCAGGGGATGTGTTATTATATGTATGAGAGCTCTTACGTCCCTAGACTCTCGCGAGTCCACGAGACTCGCGGAGAGCAAATGCGCTGCCGCTAGGGATATGCGGGTATTATTATGTAGAGCTCTGTCGTCCCTAGACTCTCGCGAGTCCACGAGACTCGCGGAGAGCAAATGTGCTGCCGCTAGGGATATGCAGGTATTTTTATATGGAGCTCTTACGAGCAAATGCGCTGCCGCCAGGGACGTGCTGGTAATTTCTATGAGAGCTCTTACG
>JAHDBH010000209.1 GCA_020630495.1 Saprospiraceae bacterium | reverse complement strand
TCAATCTCAGCGTTGGAATAGTTCTGGTCACAGTAGACACTACTGAAATTTCCTAGGAATACATCCTTCTCTGCCTCTAATTCAATTTCAGTCTCTGATGTCTTTGTGATAGAATTTGACTCACTATTAGAGAAGTCAAAGCTGCCTGCTTTCTTCAAAAAAGGAAACTTCAATCCAAGAGACACTGTGGTCGTATTGGATACAGTTACTGTATTCGTCGTCGTCTCTTTCACAATGACTTCGTCATGCTCATGAACACCAAAAGATACAACATTGCCATATGCGTCGCCATCCCAATGACTTCCCGAGGACTGATCTAGATATGGCTGTTGTGAATAGATACCTTCTTCGCTGTTGATTTCTGGGATGTCGAAGTATCGCGGTATAGCAACAACATAAAAATCCAGTACGCCTTCATCTACTCTTAACATGACATTAGGCCATTCGCCACTGCTAGGAGCACCTTGGTGTACCTGCACATCGAAGAACTCGTGAAACTGGCCTATGAATACTTTCTGCCATGAGGACGGTGGACAGCCTCCTGATACCCTCGGATCGCCACATATGTTAGTGCGTAGGATCGTATACACCAGCGACAGGACTGGCTCACCACCAGGCTGATTATTCGCAGCTAGAAACACTGAGTAACTCGAAAGTTGCAATCCCTCGATGACATTCTTTTCTTGTCGACAGTCGCGCTCGCACATCTGCTCACAGGCACAGTCTGGGTCTTCAAAATCCACCAGACCGTCACCATCATCGTCAAAGAGATTATTACAGAGCTCTCGACCTGGATGACAGTCAGGATCATATCCGTCGATCAAGCCATCACCGTCGTCATCAGTACCATTAGTACATATTTCTCCGCCCATGACACAGTCGGGGTCATTGCCATCGATCAGACCATCGCCATCGTCATCGATACCATTATTACATACCTCCACACATTGATGGTCATCTTCATCGATCAAGCCATCACAGTCATCGTCTATGCCATTGTTGCATATCTCCACTTCGTTGATACAATCAGGATCGTCACAGTCGATCAGACCATCGCCGTCATCATCGATACCATTATCGCATATTTCACCTGGTGGAATGGCGTATACGCAATTTTCTCGCAAGTAATCACGCAGCGATAAAAGATCTAGCAATTCATATAGATTTGAACATGCAGATGGCAAATAGTGCTGGCTCAGATCACTAACCAGATCTTGACAGTACTGAGTATGAGGGAAAAAAGTCTCTAAGACAGGTTCTCCCTCAAGTGTATGACCACTAGCGGTGATAGGCATAACGTCATCCGCTTCTGTCACTCTGATTGGCATATGATCAAAGGGCGTGGCCTGATCCTTAATTATTGATTGACCTGAAGATACATCGATTCCTTTCCAAACATTACCACTGTAAATACATGGATATACAGCATAGTCCATTTCCAGAGATGTGGCAGAATTAATAAAGACTGACCATGGTGGCAGTGATATAGAAAGATGTGGATAGTCAGAGCAAATTGTCGCAATCTCGGTTTGCCTAGAGACGTCATCAGGAGATAAATTGGCCAAAATGAGAGCCTGAAGATCGGTGTTGCCGATTTGTGTAGAGCTAAACTCTGTAGCTAAAATTCTATTTCTCTCAGACTGTAATAGAGCATTGACAAGATCATCTCTGTCTGCCGCACTATTTTTCATGGCATTTGCTAGAGAGATGGCTATGGCAGCTTTGCTCCGTTCAAAGCCTTGATAATCATCAGAAACCAGTGGAGTGTTGCTTCGACTGTCTGAGAGATACTCTGCCAGGACTTCACTTCGTACTGTAGGCGCCTCCTCACAACCTATGCAAAGGCTATACCCCAAAAAAATAAATAGTATGTATTTGTACAAAACGGTCAAATATATTTTATCTCAAAGATAATCGATTCTAGTATTTCCTAGTCGATTCCATTTTATCAGATCAATATGAGAATGGCCATCTCTAGCAAGAGTAGATCCTTAAAATCGCACTTGAAGTGATTATTATAGATGCTGTGAATCACTTAATTAGAACCTCACGCGTCAGCAAGTGAAAGTGAGTCGCGTATATACTGGCAATCTTTAAAGAGATTCACAGCCTCTGA
>JAHDBH010000054.1 GCA_020630495.1 Saprospiraceae bacterium | reverse complement strand
GTAGAGTGTGATGCGATACCTGAGCCATTTGTGATCATTCCAGCATGGCATACAGTGGATAACTGTACAGATCCAGAGGACATCGTAGTGGTGTACACAGAGGATACGATAGATATCGTGTGCCCTCAGACTTATACGATCAAGCGACAGTGGACGATCACGGATGAGGCTGGCAATAGCTGCTTCCACATCCAGAAGGTGAAGGTGCAGGATACGACTGCACCTACATTTGATGAGGCGCCAGACGTGACCATCAGCTGTGAGGAAAGCGCAGATACGAGTACTACAGGTGTGATCAGTATGGTGATGGACAACTGTGGAGAGCTCGACACGATGATCGTGGATAGTAGCACACAGTGTATGGATCCAGCGGAGTGCTGCTTCTACAACTATGAGATCATCCGCGTATGGACGGTGACAGATGACTGTGGCAATGCCACGGTAGATACACAGCGTATCAGTGTAGTGGATGAGACAGTACCGATGGCGGTCTGCAATGATCTGACGCTGTATCTGGATGAAAATGGAGAAGTGGTGATCAGCGCCAATGATGTGAATGGCGGCAGTACGGACAACTGTGCCGCGGAGGAACATTTGGCCTTGAGCCTGAGTCAGACGCGCTTTACCTGCGAGGATCTGGATAGTAATCTGGTGATACTAGAGGTGATCGACCCATGTGGCAATGTAGGTGCGTGCGTCACTACGATCGTGGTGCTCGATACGATAGCGCCCGTGCTAGAGTGTCCTAAGGACTGGACGGTGACGCTTGATCCAGGACAGTGTGAGGTGATCAAGCACTTTGAGCAGGAGCTGCTGGAGGATAATTGTGGATTTGACAGTATCAGCGTGACGCCCAATGGTGTTGCTTTCCCGATCGGCGTGACGGAAGTAGAGATCTATGCACGTGATGCGGGAGGAAATGAGGTACGCTGTAGCTTCACCTTCACGGTGGAGGAATATCCATTTGCGGTGACGGAGCTAGCGTGTGTAGATCAAGTGAATCTAAGCTTGAATGCAGACTGTGAAGCACTAGTACGTCCAGATATGATACTGAGCGGAGATTCCTACGGATGCTTTGACTGCTACGAGGTAGTGCTGGAAGAGCAGGATGGTACGCCGATACCAACATCACCGATCATCACTACAGAGTACCTCGATCAGCTGATCGTGGCGCGAGTGATAGACACGTGCAGCGGTACGGGTAATTCATGCTGGGGTCATGTACTTGTAGAGAGCAAGCTCTTCCCAGAGTTCATCTGTCCACCAGATACAGCCGTAGTATGTAATGGTCAGGCAGATGTGAGTATCACAGGTATGCCGATCATCACGAGCTGCGAGGGCAGTGTGGATATCACATTTGATGACTTTGTGGATGACAATGGCAAGTGTGATAGCAATAGAGTAGTGATCACGCGTACGTGGACGATAGTAGACGAGAGTGACAACACGAGCACTTGCGAGCAGACAATTACGCTTCTAGGATTTGATCTAGAGCAAGTCATGTTCCCAGAGAACTTTGATGGAATCGACAACGACGCCTTCACATGCGCTCAAGTATCAGCTAATCCTTCTATCACAGAGCCGAGTAGCACTGGATTCATTACTCTTAATGGTCTACCAGTAGGAGTGGGAGAAATTCCATTCTGTGATCTTACATACGGATTCAGCGATGAAATCCTACAGGGTTGTGGTGGTAGCTATGAGATTCTGCGTACATGGACTATCAGAGATCTATGTGAGCCTCTAGAAATAGGAGTGAATCCAAGAAGACACCTACAAAGTATCCTCGTCTGGGATATGGCACCACCAGTTGTTGTGTCACCTGATGATCTTACTCTAAGTACTCTACCAGATGAGTGTGGAGCAGTCTACAGCATTCCAGTGCCTACCGTCACTGGTGAGTGTAGTGACTTTGATTATCTTGTGAATGTCACTGCGGGTAATCTCATTCAGCTAGGATCAAGCGCTTACGTGCTATCTGATATCCCTGTTGGTGAGACTACTGTTCAGTACATACTTCAGGATGACTGCGGTAATGTAGGAACACATGAGTTTGTAATCACTGTAGAAGACAATCAATCACCTACAGCAGTATGTGATGAAAATACAGTAGTGAGTATCACCATCGACGGAACAGGTCTTGTATTTGCTGAGACGTTTGACGATGGCAGCCACGATAACTGTAATGAGGTATTCTTTAAGGTTCTTAAAGAAACTGAACTCTGTGGAACGGCTAATGGATTCGAGGGAATAGTAAATACTTGCGTCACTTGTAATGGTCTGAATGCCAATGGTGGTGATGATGATCCGCTGAAGACTGGTGATCAAGTCTACTTTGATGATGACGTGAAGTTCTGCTGTGATGAAGTAGGAGAGATCGTCCAAGTAGTGATGAGAGTCTTTGAAGTAGATCCAGGTGAAGGTCCTGTTGACCCAGCTAGAATGGCTGAAGGTGGTGACCTCTGGAATACATTTAATGATTGTGTCGTCAATGCTAGAGTTCAGGATAAGCTACCTCCAGTAGTTGTATGTCCTCCGAATATCACAGTTGCTTGTGAGTTTGAATTTGATATGGAAGCAATCACTAATCCTGATGATAGAACCTTCGGTAGAGTAGTGCCAGATGGTGTTACACGAGAAGAAGTCATAGTACCAGGACACGGCGATCCGTCTAGACCTGATGACTTTGTCTGGGGTGTAGAAGGAGTATTTGCTGACAACTGTGTGGCTGATCTCGAGATTACCGTGAATACAGATATCGAGTGCGGTCAAGGAACTCTGACAAGAGTCTTTACAGTGACCGATGGATTTGGACGTACGTCTACATGCTCTCAAAGAATCAGCTTCATTGATGCGGATCCTTTTGATGAGAGTAACATCAGATTCCCAGCGGATCGTGAATTCTCTGATCTCTGCTTTGAAGATATCGAGAGCGATCCAAGCGTGACTGGCGAGCCAGTGATCATAGGAGATGTATGTGCTGATGTACTTACAAGCTTTGAGGACGAGGTATTTACCAATGATGCAGATGCTTGTCTGAAGATTCTACGTACTTGGAAAGTCCTAGACTGGTGCCAGTATGATGAAGTCACTGGTGCGGGCGTATGGACAGATGTACAGGTGATCAAACTGAGCAACGATGTTGCACCAGAGATCACAGGTGCTGAGGATGTAGTTGCTGTATGTGATAGCTCTGCTACTGGATGCGAAGGCTTCATAGAGCTTATGGTAGCAGCCACTGATGATTGCAGTGATGATGTCTCAGTGAGCTACCGAATCGATGCATTCAACGACGGATCAATTGATATATCTAGCACAGGATCTGATGCTAGCGGAGTATATCCATTTGGTAGACACAGAATCATCTGGACAGCTACTGATGGCTGTGGCAATGAGACGAGCGTAGAGCAGATCTTTGAGCTAGAGGACTGCAAGAAGCCAAGTCCTAAGTGTTTCAGTGGTCTAGTAACGGTGATCATGCCAGCAGTTGGTGAAGTAACCATCTGGGCTAGTGACTTCGATGCCGGTAGCGATGATAACTGTGGTGATGTGACGGTGAGTTTCTCAGAGGATGTGGATGATATCTTCAGATCATACACCTGTGATGAGCTTGGTACCCAGGTCGTAGAGATGTATGTGACGGATGCAGCGGGTAATCAAGACTTCTGTGAGACCTTCATCTTTATCCAGGACAATAACAATATCTGTGACAGTACTAGCGGAGCGATAAGCGGTATAGTAAATACTGAATACGCCGAGACAGTAGAAGGAGCAGAGGTTGATCTAGCTACGGATGCTGGTGTAGTGGAGCAGATGGTCACTGAAAACGATGGTGAGTACGGATTTGATAACATTCCATGGCACCAAGACTACGAGATCAGCGGTTTCAAAAACGATGATCCTAAGAATGGTGTAAGCACATTTGACATTGTTCAGATTCAGAAGCACCTACTTGGAATCGAGACATTTGATTCACCTTACAAGTACATGGCTGCTGATGCCAACAATAGCAATACAGTATCTGCTCTAGACATCGTGGATATCAGAAGACTACTCCTAGGAGTGTATGACGAATATCCTGAGAATACTAGCTGGAGATTTGTTGACAGCGAGCAGACGTTCGACGAGCCTGCGAGTCCATGGCCATTTGATGAGTTGATCATCAAGGAGGACTTTGACGAGAAGGATAGTCGCTTCAATAACTTTATCGCCGTCAAGATTGGTGATATCAATGGTAGTGCTGAGCCAAGTAGCCTAGTAGGTACCGAGGATAGAACTAAGGATGGTGTATTAGTGATGACAGCAGAAGATGCTAAAGTCCTTGCTGGCGAAAGCTATAGTGTGGAGATAGCAGCTGAAGACTTTACGCAAGTGCTCGGTTTCCAAAACACTTGGACTCTGGCGCAGGGCATCGAGTTCTCAGAGGTAATCTCTGGTGCGCTCACGATGACAGCTGACAACTACAGCGCACACAGAGCTGACGAAGGTCAGTTAAGCATGAGCTGGAGTGATGCAAATGGAGTTACAGTGGCAGACGGTGAGGTCCTCTTCACTCTTGTCTTCACAAATACTTCGGGAGCAACAGTGAGAGCAAGTGATGTGATCTCGATCACAGATGAGCTTGTCTCTACAGAGAGCTACACAGAGATGAGTAGTAATCTAGATCTTGCTATCGACTGGAGAATCGATGAGCCTGTAGCTTACACATGGACACTGGAGCAGAACACTCCAAATCCATTTGATGAAGAGACGCTCATCACATTCACTCTAGCTGAGACAAGTGAAGTAGATCTGACAGTATTTGATAGTGACGGCAAAGTCGTCACGGTCATCACGGGAGACTATGATGCAGGTAAGCATCAGATTACTCTGGAGCGAAATGATCTCAATGCGACTGGTGTACTTGTCTACGAGCTCAGAGCAGTAGGTCAGGTAAGTGGCGATGAGTTTACAGATGCCAAGATGATGATCGTAGTCGACTAGATCGACTAGCGCGATAGACTTATATAAAGCCCGATCGACATATGTCGATCGGGCTTTTTCTGTATGACCTAGAAGCAGGTAGCAATCTTATCATCCTTGTATCTTTGTATCACTCAAGTGACAGCGAGTAATTGGAGTCATCTGGTATAATTGCTTAGAGAAGCAGCTCGGATGGTTCCGTTATTATCATGTGATAGAGGTGAACACTACCGTGAACCATAATCTCGCATGGGCCCGATTTTCATTACAATAACAGCCATGCTCGTTACAGAATACCTAGAAAAAGCTAAAGGAGAGACACTAGTCAGTTTTGAAGTACTTCCTCCTCTGAAAGGCGGAAGTATGAAATCCATCTTCGCCGCACTCGATCCACTCATGGAGTTCAAGCCGCCTTTTATCGATGTGACTTATCACAGAGATGAGCTGCTCTACAAAAGGAAGAACGATGGACTCTACGAGAGAATAGCCATCAAAAAGCGTCCAGGGACTGAAGCTATATGTGCATCTATCATGCATCACTACCAAGTAGATGCGGTGCCGCACCTGATCTGCGGCGGATTTACCAAGGATCAGACCGAGTATGCTCTTATTACCCTCAGCTATCTTGGAATCAACAATGTCTTAGCACTCCGTGGAGATGCGAGACAGGTCGAGGATAAGTTTGTCCCTGAGCCTGGCGGCAATAAATTTGCTTCTGACCTAGTAGCCCAGATAGTGGCTATGAATGCAGGTGAGTATCTCGACAAGAACATCGACTCCGCAGAAAAATCTAACTTTTGTATAGGTGTGGCGGGCTATCCCGAGAAGCACTTCGAATCACCCAATCTTGATCAGGACCTTATGTATCTCAAAGAGAAAGTGGATGCAGGTGCCGACTATATCGTGACGCAGATGTTTTTTGACAATAAGGTCTATTTCGATTTTGTAGAGAAGTGCCGCGCCATAGGTATCAACGTGCCTATCATACCAGGACTCAAACCGCTCACTAAGCGCTATCAACTCAATAGCATCCCGAGAAAGTTTTTTTTGAATATGCCAGAAGACCTTGTCAAGGAAGTACAAGCGGCCAAGACATCCAAGGCTATCAAGGAAGCGGGTGTGGCATGGTGCGTAGCTCAATCGCAGGAGCTCAAAGCCGCTGGAGTGCCATGTCTTCACTACTATACTATGGGCGATAGCGATACCATCGTGTCTATCATCAGAGATGTAGTCTAGAGTATCTTTAATCATCTCAGCACCTGCATCGCAGATCATGATGCGTACACTGCATAGGAGTAGTGAGAGTTAAGCCTAGTAGAAGACGGCAGAGCTACAGTAGAAAGCATTACATTTGTTTAACTCATTCTATTTAAGCCTATGCGCCGATTGCCTATACTGGTGATGATCCTGATATCAAGCTTGACTCTTCTAGTCAGTGCTTCAGCTCAGGATCTGCACTTTACTCAATTTTACATGTCGCCCCTGACGATCAATCCTGCGCATGCTGGATATTTTGAGGGAACCGCGCGGATCAGCGGAATTTATCGAGATCAGGGTTTTGGCGTGCTCAATGCTGGGCCGAGATCTAGTCTATATACTACTCCAGCTGTGAACGTAGATGCCCCAATCATGCTGCTCGGTGAGACAGGAAAGCACTGGCTGGGAGTAGGCTTAGCCTTCTATAATGATACACAGGGTAGTCTCAGCTTGTCGACGACGGGATTTTATGGTACAGCCGCCTTGCATCTCGGTCTCGGTGGCTCAGGAAATGCTGGCGGAAAGGCAAGAGGACGCAGGCGCGGCAGCTTAAAAAGTGCCTTCTCACAGTCTGCCAGCAAGCAGTTCACACCAAGTAGTACATATCTGAGCATTGGCCTGGCATATGGCAGTAGGTCAAGAGAATTTGACCTCCAAGGTTTAGGTGACATATTTGGTGATGAGTTCACCATGGCTGGTACCTCTATGGATCGAGGCATGCTTGATGGAGCGAGTATTAATACCAGTGAATCTGGTATAGGCGTCATGCTCAATAGTCAGGTGAATAAGCAATTTGACTATCAGATAGGGATATCTGCTTTTAGAGTCATTCCTGATCGATTCCGCATCATCAGCAGATCAGAAGATGAAGAAATGACACTCACAGCACATGCGGGATTTAATTATCTCCTCACGGATAAGTGGTCTATACATCCTCAGTTCTTGTACAGGACTAGGCAAAACTCGTCAACAGCTTCCCTACAAGGAATTGCAGGGTATCGATTTAGCGAGGAGAAAGATGTAACCTTGCTCGCTGGAGCGGGATATCGATTTGGAGACGCGATTCAGTTTTTGCTTGGCGCCAAAGTCAAAAATCTTCGTGTGGGTGGAGCATTTGACCTTGCGACAGGAAGCCTCAAGCAGAGTCGGGATGACTCGCAGAGTGATACCTTTTTCGGGGCATTTGAACTCGCCGCCCAGTACATCATTAAGATCTACAAGAAACCCGAGTCAGATCCCGTTATATTTTGCCCTAGACTCTAATGACACACATGAGCAATATACAAGCATACATGCCGAGAGGCCTGTTTCTGATTTTATTCTGCAGCCTCATTTGGGCGAAAGCCCTAGCGCAACCTATCAAGGCCTCAGCGCCAGAAGATATCAAGGCCTACGGATATGAAAAACTCGAGGAAGGTGACTATGTCAATGCAGCCACATTTCTCGAACAAGCATTTGAGACAGATCAAGATCTGAGCGTAGCCTACGATGCAGCCGTAGCCTATGAGTCCTATCGCGATTATCGTAAAGCGGAGATATGGTACAAGAGGATCTTCAGAAAAGACCAGGGGGTCAATCATCCAGATGCACGATTCAGATACGCTCGCATGCTCAAGGTGCAAGCCAAGTATGATGAGGCTCAGCAGGAGTTTTATCAAGTGCTCACCACCACCGAGGATGAAGCGCTCAAGCAAAAGGTAAGGAACGAACTTCTAGGTGTAGAACTGGCACTTACTGGTGAGGAGCCACTAGACGTCTTCATCAAGAATGCGGGCAGCGATGTGAACAGTGCATTCTCTGAATATAGCCCTAGCCTGGATAGTGATGGAAACCTTTACTTCGGTGGATATATGCGCAAAGATGCTATCGTGCTCAATGGCGAAGAGGATGATTATCATGCAAAGATCTACAGCGTCAAGCTAGAAAAAGAGGAAGAAGCCAAAGAGGAAAAACCTACGAATGGAAGGAGAGCACGTCGCCCAGCAAGAGGCAACAAGTCCAAGGAAAGTAAGGCCAAACCACTCAGCAAGCTGATCAATCGCGAAGACTATCATACCAGCAATGTGAGCATCACAGATGATGGACAGCGTATGTACTTTACGCGTGCACTGCTCAATAGTAATTTGCTCGACGAGAGCGTGATCTACCTCAGTGAAAATATAGATGGCCAGTGGGGAGGTCCTGATCCTATAGCTCGAGTCAATGGCGATTACATAGCGACACACCCTATGGAGGGCGAGCTATTTGGCAATCGAGTGCTTTATTTCTCAGCCGATATGGAAGGTGGTCACGGTGGCATGGATCTCTACTATAGTACGATAAGTGCAGATGGTAGTTACTCTCTGCCCGTCAATCTTGGTGAAGTGGTGAATACGCCAGGTGATGAGATTACACCATACTATCGCAATGGAATCCTATATTTTTCTAGCGATATGCACCCTGGGCTAGGAGCGATGGACGTCTTCTCCAGTCAGTGGAACGGTACAGAATGGTCGGAGCCGAAAAACATCGGTAAAGGCTATAACACAAGCATGGACGACACGTACTTCAGGATAGATGATACAGGATATGAGGGATTTGTGGTGAGTAATAGGCCTGGGTCGATGGCCGTTTCCGGCAAAAAGACATGCTGTGATGATATCTATATCTTAAGTAAGAAACAGCTCATCATAGATCTCATGGCGGGGACTGTAGATCAGGATAATAAAGCCCTCCAAGGCGCAACCATCAAGCTTGTAGATGTGACGACTGGAGAGGAGAAGGTGCAATTTCAGGAGCGTGATTATCTGTTCAGTTTTCCACTGACAGAGGAGCGCGAATATAAAGCGGTAGCGATACGAGCGGGCTATGAGAGTGATAGCGTCTATTTTGATACGAAAGGTATCACCCAGACAGAGACCATCCAGAAGAAGCTCACACTCAAGAAAGAGAAGGTCAAGGAAAAGAAAGAAAATGTCAATATAGTATCTCGTAATGAGACAATCCGATTGAGAAATATCTATTACGACTTTGACGATGACAAGATCCTACAAGATGCTGAGAAAGATCTCAATGTACTTCTAGGCCTATTGGCCAAATACCCTACCATGGTCATCGAACTCAGCTCTCACACGGATAGCCAAGGCCAGGATAGCTATAATGAGAAACTCTCCCAGAGACGTGCTAATAGCGCGAGACAATGGCTGATCAATAAAGGAGTCAACCCAGATAGAGTAGTGCCTAAGGGGTATGGAGAAAGATTTATACTTAATCAATGCGAGAATGGCGTAGAGTGCACCGACGAGGAGCACCGCTACAACAGGCGCACAGAATTTAAAATGATCTCTGGCCCAGAAGAAATTGAGATCAGCCGAGCTACTGCGAGCACGGGTGGTGGAGGTACGCCCTCTGACCGAAGCTCAAGTCAGCAACCTGCCAATGTGGTTAAGGGGCCGCAGATGCAGTTTGAAGTGATGGAAGTAGACCTGGGCGCAATCCGCTACGGCGAAAAGAAAAGCTACAGTTTCACTTTCACAAACTCTGGTGATGAAGATCTCATCATAGAACATGCATCAGCATGCACTTGCACAGAGGTAGAGTGGCCCACACTGCCCATACCAGCAGGTGCTTCTAAGACGATTGACATCGTCTATGATAGCAGTAAGAAGGAAGGTGAAGATGGTCTAGGTCCACAGGAAGTGATGGTGGAGATGATCACAAATACGAAAGAAAGATTTGTAGATCTGACCTTCCGAATCCTTGTAGAGAGGCAGTAGTGGCAGTCTGGATGTGCTAGTGTCTCGCGGATGCTCTGAGTAAGGCCAAATTGACTGTATAGAAAAAGTCTAAATAAGCTTTGATGTTGAGCAAAGCTTGGGCGTTCAGCTTTTAAGTGGTGATAAGATTATCTTTGCGGCGATTGGGCTAAGCCCTAGTAAAATCGCTGATTAAATCTGCCTATTTTGAAGTATAAATTGCCCCTTTTAGTAGCCTGCAGCCTTGCCTCTGTGAGCTGTTTTGGTCAGTCGGGAACTGGTAGTACTAGTTTCGTCGGTATCCTACTTATCGTGGCCGCCTTAGTGGCAGTCTTTGTCTTGCTTCTCATAGCAGATAGTATCATGCGAGTGGAGGCAAAGAGCCAGGGATTTGAAGAGAAAGAAGAAGAGTTTTCACTCATTCCATCTCTGAAATCGATCTTCCAAAAGAGAAAGCCAGATCATCTAGTAGGTAAGCCTACCCATATGCTTACGGAGGGTCATGACATCGTGCTGGAGGGAGAACCACATCAACATCTATTGCATGCCGAGGTAGCTACTTTCGCTGTGCAGCCGAGCAATTTTCGTGGCATCTTCCCTATACCCAAGTTGCACGTGGCCGTGGGAGACGATGTGATGGCGGGTGATCCGCTCTTCTACGACAAGTCGACGGAGCATATCAAGTACGTCGCTCCTGTGAGCGGAGAAGTGGTAGAGATAAATAGAGGTGCTAAAAGATCTATTGCGGAGATTGTCATATTGGCTGATAAGGAACAGCGATATGCCGAGATACCTTCTTTCGATTACGAAAAGGCAGAGAGATCGGAGCTCGTGAGATTTATACAGGCACACGGTGCTTGGCCGCTGCTGCGCCAGAGACCCTATGATGTAGTGGCTGATGAAGCAGAGACTCCGCGTGATATCTTTATCAGCACATTTGACTCGGCACCAGCGGCTCCTGATTCTGCTTATATCATTCAAGGTAGAGAACGAGATTTTCAGGCTGGTATCAATGTACTTGCCAGGCTTACAGACGGTAAGGTATATTTAGGTGCCAAGGCTGATGAAGCCGTCCCAGCGGTATTTGCGGATGCGCAAAATGCTGAGGTACACTATTTTGGCGGAAGCCATCCAGTAGGAAACGTGGGTACACAGATACACCATATCAAGCCAATAGGTAGAGATGGAGTAGTGTGGACGCTCGGAGTGCAAGATGTCTTGACACTAGGAGCCTTGTTTACACAGAGAAGATATGACGCGTCTCGCACTGTGGCTATCACCGGGCCTTGTGTAGATGATGCCGGATATGTAAAGACGTTTATCGGCGCTAGAGTAGGAGATCTACTCAAATCCAATATCAAGGAGGGCTGCGATAATGTGCGCCTCATATCAGGTGACGTACTGAGTGGTCAGCAAAAAAGCGCTGAGGAATATCTTGACTTTCATGATGACCAAGTGACGGTTCTAGAAGAGGGTGACTCCTATGAGATGTTTGGGTGGTTATCGCCATTCTCAGTGAAGCCAAGTGTGAGTCCTATGGTGCCATCTAGCATATTTAGTGATGTCGCGCTGGCTCCTAGCACTAATACGAATGGTGAGCGCAGAGCATTTGTAGTCACTGGACAGTACGAAAAAGTGATGCCTATGGATATCCTCCTACAGCATCTCATCAAGGCCACCATGGCCAATGACATTGAAAGAATGGAAGGTCTAGGTATCCTCGAGATTATAGAAGAGGATGTCGCCCTACCTGAGTTTGTCTGTACATCCAAGATGCCGCTACAGGAGATCTTGCGCGACGGACTGGATTATATGAGAGAACAAGATTAATTGACCACATCAGATCAGACCTACTATGGCATTGATTGATTTTTTTAAGAAGATAGAACCAAGCAAGGACAAGCGTCTGCTGCACACGGCTTATGATGCTGTGTTCACATTTGCTTTTGCGCCAGATGAAGTCACCAAAAATGGTGTGCACATCCGTGATGCTGTAGATCTGAAGCGTACGATGTTTCAAGTGGTCATCGCGCTACAGCTTTGCTACTTATTTGGTACATACAATATTGGTCACCAGCACTTCAAGGCGCTTGGGATGTATCCAGACCTCTTTCAAGCGTTTCACTTGAAGTTGTTCTATGGATTGACTAAGCTCCTGCCGCTGTTTATAGTGACCAACGTGGTCGGTCTAGGAATTGAAATCTTCTATGCAGCGAAAAAAGGTCACTCCGTAGAAGAAGGGTTTCTAGTCACTGGTGCGTTGATACCGCTCATCATGCCTCCAGATTTACCGCTATGGATGCTCGCTTTGAGTGTGGCGTTTGCAGTGATTTTAGGTAAGGAAGCTTTTGGTGGTACTGGGATGAATATATGGAACATTGCCTTGCTGTCTAGGGTGTTTGTCTTCTTTGCCTATCCGCTGGAGATATCAGGTGATGAGGTCTGGGTGTCAGGAATAGAAAGCACCAAGGCGCTCAGCGCTGTAGACTATAATTGGTTTCACCTCAATGTGCTCAATCCAATTTTCGGCTGGTTTGGTGGATCGCAGTTTGATACGGCCTCGCGCGTCCTAGCTGACGGCTTCACAGGAGCTACTCCGCTCAGTCTAGCCTATAATGGAGGCTGGTCTGCGGTGACGGAGCACTACAGTACGGGACAGATGTTTTGGGGTACCATCCCTGGTAGTATAGGTGAGACATCTAAGCCATTTATTCTATTTGGTGCCATCTACTTATTAGTCATGAAGATTGGTAGCTGGCGCATCATGCTGAGCATGTTTATCGGAGCTGCGATCTGTGCTCTACTGATGAATGCATGGGGTGCGACGCCATTCATGACGGTGCCTTGGTACTATCAGTTCTATATGGGGTCATTCTTCTTTGCCATGGCTTTTATGGCCACGGATCCTGTGACGGCTGCGAGTACGTCTCGAGGTAAGCTGCTTTATGGATTTTTTATCGGATTTGTGGGTATGATCATACGTGTGATCAATCCTGCTTACCCAGAAGGCTGGATGCTATCAATTCTCCTATTCAATACATTCGCACCACTATTTGATCACTCCGTGCTCCAGAGGAACATGGCAAAACGACTGAAAAGTGCATAGTACAAAACAGGTATTCATATTCGTCATACTTATGACTGTCATAGTGAGTGCTCTGCTCACGGGGCTTTATCTGTCGCTGTCAGGTATACATAAGAAGAATGAGCTTCTCTTTAACAAGAAGGCCATCATCACTTCGGTAGAGTCCTATCTTGATGGATCTGTCAAGGATCTGAGTGATGAAGAGGTAGAGGCGGTATTCGCCGATAATGTGGAGCAGTTTGCTGTCAACTATGAGGGGGAGAAACTCACAGATGAAGACATCATAGCAGCGGGCTATCAGAGTGGAAAAGCAGAAGAGATAGATATGGCTAAGGAACTCAAGAAGGAGGAAGAAGATCGGATGTTCCCTATGTTTATTTTTAATACGGCCACGGGCGAAAAAATTTATATTACTGCCGTACGAGGCAATGGGCTATGGGATGCCATCTGGGGCAATATCGCTATCAAGGAAGATTTTAATACGATCGCGGGTGCAGCCTTTGATCACAAGGGAGAAACTCCAGGTCTAGGTGCCGAGATAAAAGATAATCCAAAGTTTTCTGCTCAGTTTCAAGGTAAAGAACTCTACGATGAGAGTGGCGAATATGTCGCTGTGGCTGTGCGCAAGGGTGGGGCGCGTGAGTCCAATATCGCCCACGAGGTGGACGGTATCACAGGAGCCACCATCACTGCTGATGGAGTAGAAGATATGATATATAAGGGGATCAAGAAATACTTGCCCTACTTTGATAAGAAAGAAGAAAAGCTAAACTAGCATGGCAGACGTAGCAACTAAGCCATCATCGGTGGCTGTAAAGGAGCCTACTTTTCCATTTGGAAAGAAGGAGAAAAGGCTGATTACTGATCCACTCGGTGATAATAATCCTATCACGATACAGGTACTTGGTATCTGCTCAGCACTAGCTGTGACTACACAGGTGGTACCCTCAGTAATCATATCTATAGCCGTGATATTCGTGTGCGCATTTTCTAATGTGCTGATATCACTGCTCAGATCTCACATACCTAAGCAAGTACGTATGATCGTACAGCTGGTAGTGATTGCCACGCTAGTGACCGTAGTGGAGCTGGTGCTTAAGGCCGCGAGCTATGAAGTGTACAAGCAGCTATCCGTATTTATCGGATTGATCATTACAAACTGTATCATCATGGGGCGCCTGGAGGCATTTGCTATGGCCAATAATCCATGGAGATCTTTTCTCGATGGTATAGGAAATGGTCTAGGCTATGGCGGGATCTTGATTATAGTTGCGATCTTGAGAGAGCTGTTTGGTAAAGGAAGTTTTGCTGGAATCAAGCTCATAGGACCATCGTCGGAGTATGCGCTTAATACGGCAGACAGTGCGCTACTAGGCTGGTACGCGCCGAATAACCTGTTTGTATTTCCGCCAGCAGCTATGTTTATCATCGCCGTGCTGATATGGATCCAGCGATCCTACAGAAAGAACCTTGTAGATATTTCCTAAAATTTGACATTAGATGGATTTCATCAATATATTCATAAAAGCTGCCTTCATAGAGAATCTAGTACTAGCGTACTTCTTAGGGATGTGCAGTTACCTGGCGGTATCTAAGTCTGTCAAGACGGCTTTTGGGCTAGGGCTTGCGGTCATATTTGTCCTTGGGATTACCATGCCGATTAACTGGCTGATTAACACCCAGTTGCTTGACGGGGGAATCATGGGAATGGACCTGACCTTTCTGAGGTTTATCTTGTTTATTGCTGTGATTGCATCTATGGTACAGCTCGTGGAGATGGTCATAGAAAAATTATCACCAGCACTTTATAATAGCTTGGGAATATTCCTTCCGCTTATCACTGTGAACTGTGCCATACTTGGTGGATCGCTTTTTATGGTGACGCGGGAGTATACATTTTCTCAGTCACTTGCCTTTGGCTTAGGAGGTGGCTTTGGATGGTTTCTTGCCATCATTGCCATAGCGGCTATCAGAGAAAAAATCAGATATAGTAATGTGCCTCCAGGTCTACGTGGCCTAGGTATGGCTTTTTTACTTACAGGTCTCATGGGCATGGCCTTCATGAGCCTGATGGGAATAGATCCAGCTGCGCTCACAGGTGTGGCGGGACCGAAGTAAATCAGAAGATCATTTAGCTCAGACTACTTACATCATTAACTTATAGTCCATGGGAAGCGCAGGAGTATTTATCGTTGCTATAGTAATTTTCACCCTTATCATCGGTGCACTATCGTACATGTTGATTTTTGCGCGACAGCGCCTAGTACCCCAGGGTGAAGTCGCGATAGTGGTAAATGGAGATACAGAGAATCCACTGATGGTGCAGCCAGGTGTGACTCTTCTTACGGCCCTTTCGGACAAAAGCGTCTTTCTACCTTCTGCATGCGGAGGAGGTGGTACATGTGCAATGTGTGAGTGCCACGTGGACGCTGGAGGTGGTGAGACCTTGCCCACAGAGATGAACCACCTCTCACGAAAAGAAGCCGCAGAGAATAAAAGACTAGCCTGCCAAGTGAAAGTCCGTGAAGCCATGGAAGTACGCGTGCCAGAGGAAGTATTCGGTATCAAGAAGTGGGAGTGTGAGGTAGTAAGCAATGACAATGTCGCATCATTTATAAAGGAATTTGTAGTGCGACTCCCTGACGGCGAAGAGCTTGATTTTGAGTCAGGTGGATACATCCAGATTGACGTACCCGAAGTCGAAGTTGACTTTAAGAATATTGACATAGCTGCTCATCCAGAGCATCATGATGATCCAGATAAGTTTCGATCTGAGTGGGATAAATTTGGACTATGGGATCTTAAGATGAAGAACGATGAGCCACAATTCAGAGCTTACTCCATGGCCAATCATCCCGCTGAGGGTAACATCGTCATGCTCAACATCCGTATAGCTACGCCGCCATGGGATAGAGCTAAAAATGCATGGATGGATGTAAATCCTGGAGTATGTAGCTCCTATGTATTTGATCTGAAACCTGGTGACAAGTGTACCATCTCAGGTCCGTACGGTGAGTTCTTTATAAAAGATACCAAAAAAGAGATGGTCTACATAGGTGGTGGTGCAGGTATGGCGCCGCTGAGATCACATTTATTTCATCTCTTCCACACTCTGAAGACCACTGACAGGAAAGTGTCTTACTGGTATGGAGGTCGTACTAAGCGCGAGTTATTTTACGTAGACCAATTCAGAGCTATAGAAAAGGAATTTCCCAATTTCAAATTTTACGTCGCTCTAGATAATCCATTGCCAGAAGACAACTGGCAAGAAAAGGCTGATATCGACAGCCCAGGAGATGGATTTAAGGGATACATCATGAGCGTGTGCTATGAGCAGTATCTCAAGGATCATCCTGAGCCAGAAGAGATCGAGTACTACTTCTGCGGACCACCTATGATGAATCAGTCGGTCATCCGTACTTTGGATGAGCTAGGTGTGCCTGAGGAGAACATCGCATTTGATGATTTCGGGGGATAGGTAGCACTGCTAAGGGTCGAGATATAAGGCCCGTGACCGAAAGGAGAGCTTACTGTCATTGCTTTAGACCGCTAAAACTGTGCGCTATGGATGTACTCTTCCCAGGGTATAGGCGCAGATAGCGTCCTTGCTTTAATATCATGGAAATGTTAATACGGTGATAATGTACGTCTAGAGAGGGGTGTATATTATATCTTCGGATCGACAAGACGATAGATAAGGGGTGTACTGTGCAGATCATATAGTGTTGAAAGTGCCGTATGAACTTCTCATGTACTCCGTGCTATCGCAAGCATCATCCTGTAACCTCCAGAAAAGTCCTTGTCCTATGAGACTCATTCAAGTTGTATTTCGTGGTTTTATTTTCATCCTTGTGAGCATGGTATCCATGAGCGTCCTCAGTGCACAAGACGTGATCCAGAAACGCTCAGGCAAAAAGATCAAGTGTACCGTAGTCGAGATGGGTAGTACTGAGGTAAAGTATATCCAGTGGGGAGATCCTAATGAAGTCATCTTCACTATCGATCGAGCCCTGATCAGGGATATTAAGTTTAGCTATGGAGGCAAGCACACAGAGGAGCCGCCAGAGGTAGACGAGTATTACTTTGAAGATGACAGGGCCAATTCCATCGAGCTCGATTTTATCGCGCTGAGTGCTAATGCCTTGATCCTGACGTACGAGCGTGCTCTGAGTCCTGGCACGGCCATAGAAGGTTCTGTGAAACTCTTAGGCCTGGGTGTGCAGAATGAATTTATTGATCGCTCGGGAGTAGGAATAGATCTGGGCTACAAGCTCAAGTTTGGCTCATTATTTAAGGGAAATGATTACCGTCCCAGGCATCTGATGTCGGGTGGATATCTTAGGCCATCATTGGGATGGACCAGAGCGGTCTATGGTGATGGACGATTTAATGGTGACATCGAGTCATACTCTCAGATCAATTTAGGTCTTACAGTAGGCAAGCAGTGGGCTTTGCAAAATGCTGCTGTTTTGGATCTATATCTCGGCCTACACTACTACGCAGGAAGCTTTGACTATAGCGGTATGAGTGACTTCTTTAGAGGTGATATTGTGGAGGAAGGAAATCTTTTCGGTAGCAATGGTACCGCCATTGGATTTGGTCTGAGAGTAGGTGGTCTATTTTCAAAGTACAAGCCGCGCGATTCCAAGTCTAAGGGTCGAGAACGTCGCTGATTTCTTTACACCTCGCTCTAAGTAAGTCGCTGATTTACCATAGCAGATGAAATTACGTAAGATAACATCTTACGAGTTGATGCAGCGATGTGTGCCGTAGATTGCTACAGTTCATCACGTCATATTTATGGTGTGCAGAAGATTGCTTGCCACTAACATCTGGATTTGTTGTGATGCTCTGATCT
The DNA here is from genome assembly GCA_020630495.1 of Saprospiraceae bacterium. Taxonomy (GTDB): domain Bacteria; phylum Bacteroidota; class Bacteroidia; order Chitinophagales; family Saprospiraceae; genus JAHDBH01. The sequence goes on along the minus strand of JAHDBH010000054.1, from coordinate 1,052 downwards.
CACGTTCGCAACTTCTGAGAGGATTAAGTCAGTCAGCGCCTGTGCGAGCAATAAGCTGTGATTTTCAATTTCGCTATGTTAACGTCATCTTAATGACCCTAAGATCAGGGGCTCACCCTGTGTCTAGCTCTACAGAATCTATTATATAATTAATTCTGTATTTTATGAAGGCTACGCGCACTTATCACTCTTTTATTTTAGTCTTATCTGTCCTTGGATATACTTCTATATCAGCACAGTCAATTCCCACTTTGTCAGATCAATTTGTGCCAAAGTTTTCTCTTTCTGTTGATGCACTCGATATTTTGCAAGGTGATCTGAGTCTATATTGGGATAGGCCCATATCTGATCAGGTCAGTATAGAGATCGGTCTGAGTTCTCGTGTCAATCTCAGGCGTAATCTTAATCCATGGAGTTACACATCTATAGGGGCTACCACACGTCTTAAGTGGTTTATGCCTTTGTCTTCAGGAAGCAATACTATGATGAATGGTCTCTATTTAGCTGGAGGGCTCGGATACGCTTACAAGGGTATATCTAGCGACGATGGCTCCAGATCTGCCGCTCGCTACCGCGAGATAGGACTCAATCTAGATGTAGGATATCAATGGCTTATTGCAGATCGAGCTACAGTGGACGTAATCTTACGCAATACATTCTCTACTGAGCGCTTCTATAAGGGAGGCTTGCGACCCACCACGTATTCTGAGTTGAGCTCACACATACGTATGGGGTTGCGGGTAGGTGGTGTATTTGGCAAGCGTGACCGGTAGACACCAGGCTCTAGGGGGGTGTGAAGCTGGCTATTGTCTATGGCCGAGTGCAGCGACAGGAGAAGTATATAAGATGATCTGACACGGTCAGTTCTCAGCTGCATTGGTTATTGGACTGAAGCTTATTTCACACTGCGAGAGGCGAATTTACTTTTCTGGCAGCTCGTAGAATACGATGCTTTTGTCATCCGTGATAGCTGTTCTGGATGTGGTTGTAGACTATATTTAGTTGTACTTTCGCTGTAGAAACATTTGAGCGAAAGCTACACCATGTATCAA
>JAHDBH010000208.1 GCA_020630495.1 Saprospiraceae bacterium | reverse complement strand
TAGTGTTGGATGAGGGTAGTGATGGTGTATCAGACTGCGCTTTCGCGCAAATGGGCACAGGGTTGGATGCTGAGGTGATGGATAATTGTGGTATAGTGAGTGTGACACACGATTACGATAGTGCTCCTCTGAGTGGTACGCTGGACGGAGCGGTATTTCCAGTAGGGGTGACGGAGGTGACGTGGACGGTAGTGGGATCGGATGGTGAGGAGCAGCGATGCAGTTTTGTGATCACGGTGGAGGATAATGAGTTACCGGAGCTGACGTGTCCTGTAGATGGATTAGTACGCAGTGCGGATGCTGGGGAGTGTTCGTTTACGATGTTAGGTTCGGGCTTTGATCCTGCGGTGATGGATAATTGTGTTAATGTGGATTTGATGCATGATTATGTATTAGCGCCTAGTCGTAGCAGTTTGGCAGGTGCGCGGTTTCCGGTTGGATTTACGCAAGTGATTTGGACGGCGACGGATGGATCGGGAAATACGGAGAGTTGTATGATTTTAATAGAGATTAGAGATGATGAGTTTCCGGAATTTTTGAATTGTGTTGGGGATACGCTGGTGGTAGGGACGAATACGGATGTTTGCAGCAGTAACACGATATGGAGTATACCTGTAGCGATAGACAATTGTGGGATTGACACAGTGGAGCAAGTTTCGGGACCTGCGCCGGGGACGGCATTGGCCTTAGGATTTCATGAGGTGGTGTATGAAGCACGAGACACGTCGGGCAATAGTAGTAGTTGCAGTTTTGTGATCAGGGTGTTGGATACGCAGTTTCCGACGATCACGTGTCCTGGGAATCAGGTGGTTGCGTCTACGGATGCGGGGAGTTGCACATGGACGGCTCCGGCAGGTAAGTTGAGTTTGCTCAATGCGTATGAAAACTGTCCGGTATCGATTAGTTATGAGTTGATAGACGAGTCGGGAGTGGTATTGAGTAGTGGAGTAGATGATGCAAGTGGTGAGATATTTATGCTAGACAGTACGCTGGTGTGTTACTATGCCATAGAGTTGGATGATCAGGATCAGAATGGATTGCAGACGGACACGTGTTGTTTTTGGGTGATTGTAGAGGATAGGGAGTCACCGTTGATAGACTGTCCTGTAGATGTGGAAGTGGAGTGTGATGGGATGGGTAATGCCATGGAGTTGGCGGCGTTTCTTGGTTCGGTGAGTGGGGTTGACAATTGTAGTACGGAGTTGCGGGATAGTTTCATGTTGATCAATACGATCAGTGGATGTGGGACTACGTACACGGATGTATACAAGTTTACGGTATGGGATGCGTCGGGCAATGAGACGAGCTGTACGGCGAGTTTCACGGTGAGTGATATGACACCGCCAATAGCGGAGTGTGTCTCAGGACTGGAGGTGAATCTGGGATCAGATGGCACAGCATCGATTACGGCATCAGATATAGATAATGGTAGTACGGATGGCTGTACCTCAGAGGAGGACTTGGAGTTTAGTATAAGTCCGAGTGAATTTACGGATGCGGATATAGGTGAAAACACTGTTGTGCTGACGGTGACGGATGAGTGTGGGAACACATCGAGCTGCGAGACAGTGGTCACAGTGATAGCCGAGCCAGAGATTGGTATAGCAAAGCGTGAGGTTCGTGTCAGCTTGATGGATGATGGCTGTTTTGAGGTAGTGTATGAGCTCAATGTATCTAATTTGGGCAATTCTGATTTAGGGATGCTACAAGTGACAGATGATCTAGTAGCGGCAGGTTATGGATTGTGTGGTGCATATTCAGCATCAGTGAGCAGTGATGATTTTGTGGTGAATGCACAGTACGATGGAGGATCGGATGTGAATTTGCTTGAAGGCAGCGATACGTTATTGTTAGCAGACAAGGGAGCCATATTGTTGACAGTGCAGGCCTGTGGATGTCCTTTGCCGACGGTGATATCCAATACAGCGAGGGCGACTGGATCAGACAGCGATGGTAATCCAGTAGAAGATGATTCCGATGAGGGCTCAAATCCGGAGGGTGACAATGGAGAAGGCGGAGATGATGATCCGACCGTTACTGAGCTGGAAACTAATCCTGACCTAGGACTAGCGAAGCGAGCTGTGACGGTAGATGTGATGGATGATGGATCAGCTAATATCACCTATGAGTTCAATGTAGAGAAC
>JAHDBH010000207.1 GCA_020630495.1 Saprospiraceae bacterium | reverse complement strand
TAATTCTAGTGGCGATGATGTGCTTTGCATCAGGACTGATGGCTCACATCAATCCTAAGCAATACCGCGCGCCAAGCGAGAGAGTCATCAATTACCGTATGGACTGTGCTCAGGCGGATGCCGAGACTGATATGAATGTCAACAATGTGAGAGCGAAGCTCCTCACAGGCGGTGACGTATGGTGGAACCTTGACCAAGGTAGATATGTGGTCCCAGCCGTAGAGCCTGGATCTGGTGCCATGGAGGTATCTTCCATATTTGCTGGTGCTGTATGGATTGGGGGATTTACACCAGGTGGGAATTTAAGAATTGCCGCCCAGACTTATAGAAATGCCAACAGTAACGATTACTGGCCTGGTCCGCTGAATCCAACTTCAGGAGAAGTAGATGCTCAGACTTGTCGAAATTGGGACCAGTTCTTCGAAGTTCAAGGATCTGAGATCGATCTTTTCAGAGCCAGATACCTCCAGGCGATTGCTGGTGGGGCGTCTGAGCTAGATGCTGATCTCATTCCTGATGGTGTCAAGTTTTGGCCAGGAAAAGGCAATAAATTCTTTGAAGATGAGTTTGGTTTTGCTCTTCCAGCAACAGGACAGGGATTAGGTGCATTTTTTGATAGAGGCGAGGATGGAAATTATGATCCTAATGAAGGTGACTTCCCCATCATAGAGATTAGAGGTTGTGAAATCGTTACTTTTCCCGATGAGATGATTTTCTGGATTTATAATGACAACGGAGGTGTACATACTAACTCTAATAGTGAACCTATCCGTATGGAAGTACAAGTTCAGACTTTTGCTTTTGAGAGTAATGATGAGCTTAATAATATGACCTTCCAGAGATACAAACTCATCAACAGAGCTAACACGGATCTTGATAGCACATTCTTTGCTATGTGGGTAGATCCAGATCTGGGATGCTACACAGACGACTATGTAGGCTGTGATGTAGAGAGAGCTCTGGGATATATCTATAATGAAGATGCTGTAGATGGTGATGTAGGCTGTGAGTGTTTCGGTACTCCTACGTACTGTGAGAATGTTCCTATCTTGGGAGTAGACTACTTTAGAGGACCCTTATCAGATGAGTTAGATTCTAATTTCAATCCGATTGAGCTCGGGCTCTCCTCGTTTACCTATTACAATAATGGTGGTATTGGAACTCCCAATCCTGCGACCACGGATCCAGGTGCTGACTTTGAGTTTTACAACTACTTATCCGGTAGTTGGAGGGATGGTACACCATTTACCTTTGGCGGTGATGCCTACAATCCTGGAAGCTCAGATGAGATTGACTACGCATTTATCAATCCTCCCAATGATGCAGCCGGATGGTCTATGTGTCAAGAGACTTTGCCATTTGGTGATCGACGTACTATCCAAGCTAGTGGCCCCTTTAAGCTTCTTCCTGGAGCGGTGAATGAGCTGATCATAGGGGTCGTATGGATTCCCGAGGTCGAGTATCCATGTCCAGATATTACAGCTCTTCTTGCAGCAGATGACCTTGCACAGAGCTTGTTTGACAATTGCTTTGACATCCTGAATGGTCCGGATGCCCCGGATGTGGATATAGTGGAGCTGGATCAGGAGTTAATCCTTATCTTATCCAATGACTCTATAGCCTCCAACAATGCCCGAGAAGAGTATTCTGAGATCGACATTTTTGCACCTTTGGAAGTAGATGACGATGATAAGCGATATGTATTTGAAGGTTATAAAGTCTTCCAGCTTGCACAAAATGAAGAAGTAGTTCTTGATGATATTAATGAGATTGATCCAGATAAAGCGAGATTGATCTATGAGGTAGATCTTAAGAACGGTGTTGAAACACTTTACAACTGGGAGCCACTTCAGGATCCTACGGATGTGAGTAGTGAAATCATATGGGTACCATCTGTACAGTCTCAGGGATTAGAATCAGGTATCAGAAAATCGCTTCGAGTTACGCAAGATCAGTTTGCGACAGTTAATCGAAATTTAGTCAATCATCGAGAGTATTACTTCAGTGCCATCGCATATGCGCACAATGAGTACGAGCCTTTTGATGCATCGACTGGGCTCGGACAGAGAAAACCGTTCCTGGTAGGTCGTAGAAATGCTCAGACCTATGCAGGTATACCAAGACCTATCGTCTATGAAAGTCTCAATGC
>JAHDBH010000053.1:11333-19295 GCA_020630495.1 Saprospiraceae bacterium | reverse complement strand
GAGTTGCTCATGACTCGATCAGTAAAGACTAGAGCACCGCTCGAGCTATAGATAGCAAGCGTCTGCTCCTGGAGCGTGTTGCTACCCATGCTCAGAGTGAATGAGCCAGTCCTGCTCACTGACGGTATCACAGACCATCCCGAAGTCAAGGGATGCTCTACTCTCTGAGTCTCGCTAAATGTCACGGTACCATCTATATCTACCATGCGCAGACGATATAGGTTGATGCCAGGAAGCGCACTATCATCTATGAGCTGATAGGCGGTCTCACCGCCGTCATCACTACCGCGCGCATCCACGCGAGCAAGCACTTCAAAGTCGCTGGTCATGCTTGACCGTTCTACGAGGAAGTGACTGAAGCCAACTTCAGCTCCTGTGATCCACTGAATGATACTCTCACCATCCGCTAGCTTATCAGCTTCAAAACTGATCAGATTGACAGGGAGGACCATCGGAATCGTTGTCTCTACTGGAACTGGCTCAACACAAAAACACATTGATGGATCATAATCTATGACCGCAGTAATATGTTCTGACTCGCAAGTCGTATCTGGCATGAAGAAGGTGTAGTCCGTAGTACCTACACTGATGGGCGCCACTATCGTCTCTGTATGGATCGGGCTTCCATCCCTACCTCCAGCTCCGTCACTACAGAAGAAATTAATCACAATATCATTACCTGCTTCTACTGGCAGATTATCCACTTGCAAGGTTAAGTCCATGTCTATACCAGGCGTGACGCGATTAGTATCTGCCTGGAAGTTGATGATGTTTACGTCGGGCTTGAGCACAGTGGTCGTGGCAGTCGCCTCTGAGAAGTGAAAGCGATCATTGCAGAATCCATCTGGCTCAGTGGCACATGCCAACGCAGGGATAAATAGCTTGCTCTCTACTCTGATGTCAAGCGGCGTATTGCACTCAGCGTCCTGTGCAGCCACTAGAGGAATCTCGAGGTCAAAGACCGCTGGCGTGAATGAGAGGTCACTAATACTCTCAAAGAAGAACACTTCCTTACGTCCGCCATCACTCGTAGTGCTACTGGCGCCTGGGCTGTGAAATAGCTCTCCACTCACATTACTCGTAGTACTGTACAAGGAAGAACTAGGATCAAAGTTGAGCCCAGGTGGAGTATATATAAGGACGCTATCATCCCCTGTAGTAAGATTAAAATCAGTAATCGACTGCGCCGATATCTTCACATCCATCACATACTCATCACAGTTCTCTATAGGATCTGCGAGATTGTCTATGCTCGCTGAGCCAATGATAGGCGTGACGTCACCTCCCTGTATAAAGATGGATGGCGTGGTAATCACTCTTCCAAAATTGACAATCTCTTCACCGCATGGATGTGTACCGCGAAGCTCTACTGTAATGGCCTCGCCAGACTGGTAATCACAAGTCATAAAAAACGGTACGCTGATCAAGGCAGAGCGTGCAGCGATGCTGGTGCCTGATGCAGCCCCTGGTAGGCCAGAAGGCGGTAGAGAACTATGGTCGCTTAGTGATATGATCCTGACATTACCATCAAACTGCGGATCGAGCTCTTGACCAAATGGTTGATCTGAAGGATATACCACAGGAATAATTCCGTCGGTTAAGAATATCCCTGTAGGCAAGGTGATGTACAGTTCTGGATCTGTGACATAGCCTCCCAGTGAACTCGTCAATTGAAAGCTCAATACTGACTCTGTACACATAGCCATCGGACTTGTCGGCTGCTCGATAATTCGTACTTGCAGATCGCTCTCTGGCACTATGTAAGAGAGGGTATCACGGTAGGCTTCGCAGAGGGTAGCTCCAGGATCTGATGGGTAATCATCACAGTCCCATCCTATATACAGTTCCACTTCGCCGTCCTCACAGCTCGTGTAGCTGGCTTCTATCTGCAACGCGATTTCTTCACCGCGCATCATAGTAGAGGCAATTTCTGCCCAGGTGCCCAGACTACCAGAGTTCAATGGTAAATCAATACCAGAAGTACGATCAGTCACGCGGATGATCTCAGCATCGGTGCTTGCATCCTCAAATTGCATCCAGACATTGGAGGTGCCAACGTTGGCGCGATTTTGTAAATTGACATCCCATGTGACGGTGGCTTCGTCTGCTACGGCGACTCCATCAAAGTTTTGAATGGAGAATCTTGGTGTTCTTGAGTCTACTCTAAAGCTACGTGTCAAGGATTCTGACTCTATACAGTCTTCATCAACTGCGTAGTAGTATTTATCATAATTTATAGTAACCGTGGCAATCCCTCTTCCCGATGTGCAATTGGGTAGTAGTTCCAACCAGAAGCTATAGCCACTCCTGTAGCCGTAGTGCTGATAAGTATCACCTAGAGGCCATGGATTAGAATCTTGATTCTCAAAAATATATGAGAATGTACCATCACCATTATCTATTTCCTGTCCTGCAGATTCTGGAAACTCTTCACAGCCAAATGGGCGATTCTCTGAGGCATTACAGCCAGAGTAAAAGAGATCCGCAGAGTTCTCAAAATAAGGACCATGCGCATAGAATATTGGTGAAGCTAAATCTATTTGCTGACCACCGCTCAATTCAATCTCAATATCAGTAATTTTAATTACGGGCCTTATTTCAAATGGAAATGGATCTTGAGTCCTAGAATCATAAGGAAGCCAAAAGCGAACAGTGTCCCTATTGCATCCATACGTGGTTCCTTCATTTCTGATGGATATACCGTTTCGCTCTCTAGCTCTCAACAAGTATAATTCCATACTATATGGATCACCACACGCTAGTCGAGCTCCTGACTGCGCCTCATTGAAAATCTGTAAATTCATATTTTCCAAAAGGGTGGGAGTCCTTGGGTTAATACTATTCTCTTTTTCAACATAGAAATAAAGTGTCACTTCCACCGAGTCGTCTTGATCTAGCGAGTCGACTCCAAGGCATGTGCTTAAGTCCCATATCATTGTATGCGTAGGCCCATAAAAGTCGTCAATGAAAGGAGCATCGAATATATTACATGTTGTTTCTGAGTCAGAGTCAGCGTCATAAATCGTAACACGTCCAAAATCAGGTGTAAGATTTCGGACAGCAATTTCTGTGGTCTCATAACTAAATTCAAACCAAACATTATCCATTTTAGAGGAATCTGCTTCTGATAGCCTGGTGCGAGCAAGTGCTCTCACTTCTACTGTATCACATTCTTGCGCTATATTGAGGGACTGTCGAGAAATCTCTGCGAGAGGCTTTCGGGATTCATCATACGGTCCTACAAAACCTGTAGTGGTGCGACTACCGTCTGTAAGTACCATTTCCATGCCGCCTGATGGGCAAGGTTCGTCGCAGTGTAGATTTGCTTTATATACTGGAGTGCCCCAAGTAGTTATGCAACTACAATCAACATCACATTGAAATTCAAATTTGAATTCAATTTCAACTTCATCGGCAGATGTGGCAGCACAGTCGTAATTAAGTTTGATATTAAAGCATTTGACAAGAAGATTTGTACCATATTCTCCTGAAAAGGTATAGGATGGCGCAGTATTGTCTGGCCTGTCGTTAATCTCTATATAGTCTTCTTGATAGTTGGGGAAGTCACTTCCTGCAGGATTAAATTCGTCTACTAAGGTGATGCCTGCTGGTAGCGTAAAGGTCAAGCGGACTCTTCGGCCATTGTCACCACCTGGACAGCCAAAAGCCAGGCCACCGAAGTGCCTCGTCTGACAGACTTCAACTACAAAATCACCTTCACGGATGTCCGTTCGCCCACGTACAAATCCACCTTCATCAGCAGGAGCATCTACGTGGCTCAGGATGCTAATTCCGTTGGGTCGGGTGGCTCTCTCTATAAATCGATCTTGTTGCGCTCCGCATTGATCCTTATAATCTATTGCTACCTTATAGTAGCCGGAAACTCTGCTGGAGAAATTTTCACTTACGTCGGGACAGGTAACGTCATGAGTGATAATGACAGTGAAGGTCTCACCTGCGGGTAGATCATCGAAGAAGCCGTCATCATCAAGATCGTCCAGGCCACCTGCACCGTCTGGATCAGATGAAAGCGCCTCTAAGTCGACTCGCAATCCCACTGTATCTCTTATATTGACGTCCTGTGTCACAAAAGGAACATTGGCACCACCAACCGTAATACTTGCTATAGGGAATCCTCTACCGAGACCTCCAGCATGTCCGCGAAGATGATTATCACCCCAGTAGTAGCCAGAGAGATAATTCAGATCAAATGCATCTGCTTCGCCGCTATTGATAAAAGTGTGTTCTACGATATACTGCGTACATGTGTTACTGCGCTGAACGAAGTCGCCCGTCTCATACACCACATAGGGTATTCCAGGATTGATGATGATCTGTGCATCTCTGCGATCAGAGGTCTGGCAGATCTCGCCATCGCAGCCCCAGCTCGTCTCGATAGAGCTTTCTGTGTCACAGCTCAGTACCTCGATGACTCTAGTGATGACAAACTCTTCACCAGCATCGAGCACATCATCATTGTTGCCCACTTGCATAAACTGATCTGCCGATACACGATAATCTGTGCGATCTGGAGTACTAGATCCGAGAGGTGCTAAAGCAATGCCCTCTACGGTGACACTCGTCACAGAGAGACCAGGTGCATCAAATATGCTGAAATCTGCACCATCGACGCATCCTGTACCATTATTGGCTATGGTGATCTCTTGCATGTATACGCCACCGATGTTTGCTTCTATGGCTTCGATGTTGTCCACCCCTAAGCTGGCAAATTGCACCTCGTAGGCATTGGTAAGTGGATTATCCTCTGTGGCAATCTCAGTACCAGCATCAAGTACAGTCACCACATCCTTAAACTCCACACCCATTTCAAAATCTTCTATGGCATCACAACCAGCGCTCCGCTTCCATTCTAGGATAAAGCTGTCTCCCGCTTGAAGGTCACCCATACTGAGATTGACGAGTACAGACTGTGCCGTACGTTCGGTGATCGCAGAGACCACGTAGGTTCCACCATTCTCAGCGGTGATGACATAGTCGCCTGCTACATCACTCCGAGTGATGCCCTCTGGGAAAGTGAGTCTGATCGTCAGATTGGTAAATGGTGCGGTCACTATGAAGTGCGCTTGATTGATACTTTCACCTCCGCATACCTTCACTGGCTCGTTGACCAAAGGATCTTCGTTGATGTCAAGATAATTGATGATTACTTGACCGCTCAATTGAAGTGAGCAGAATAAAATAAGGAGGGTTGCTAAACGTTTTTTCATGCTGCAGGTGTATAGGCGCAAAATTACTCATAACTTGCGGATTCCCAAAGGTTTAAAGCCTTGTATTATACTTTATTTCTATATGTTGATTTGACGAAGCGTAGCGCAGGTATCAGCGATATCCGTGGCGCTTATATCAAGGTGTGTTACAAATCTTATCGTGTGTGTTCCAATTGCCAAACATTCTATGCCCTGCTCTTCAAGCTTTGCCACCAGAGCAGATGCTTCGGGTCTAACATCAAAAATCACGATGTTGGTTTGTACAGGATTCACATTTGTGACGTAGCTGAGATCAAGAAGACACATTTCTAGCTCTTTGGCTAATCGTATGTCTTCTGACAGACGCTCTACATGGTGATCAAGTGCGTAGATACCTGCGGCGGCGAGTATGCCAGCTTGCCTCATGCCGCCACCAAAAACCTTGCGAAAGCGCCTGGCTTTTGCAATAGACGCGGCATCTCCAGCCAGCACTGATCCTACGGGCGCTCCGAGTCCTTTGCTGAGACATAGACTCACTGTATCAAAGTGCTCGCCTACATCTTCTGGTCTATCTCCTGTAGCAGCAAGTGCATGCATGAGACGAGCACCATCGAGGTGCATACAGAGCTCATATGATCGAGCCATCTCTGATACGGCCTTCATTTCCTCTAGCGTATAGCACGTGCCGCCTGCGCGATTGCAGGTATTTTCTAGAACTACCAGCTTGCTCCTGGCAAAGTGCGGATCCTCTGGTCGTATGGCCTGCTTCACCTGAGTGGGTGAAAGCTTCCCGCATTTGCCCGAAAGGGCCCTCACAGATATCCCACTGTGGAAAGCGTATCCCGCTGACTCATACAGACATACGTGTGAGCGCTCCTCAGCAATCATCTCATCCAGTGGATCAGTATGCGTCTTGATCGCAAGCTGATTAGCCATCGTGCCACTGGGGCAAAATACGGCACTCTCCATGCCCAGAAGTGACGCCACCTTGGACTCAAGCTGATTTACGGTGGGGTCAAGCCCAAATACGTCGTCTCCTACCACGGCTCGAGCTATCGCTTCACGCATGGCTGGAGTAGGACGTGTGACAGTATCGCTCGTGAGATTAATCCTTCTGGACATACAAGTGTGTTTATAGAGATACGAGTGTCTGCAACTATATGGATTCACCTAGTGCTGGCGCAAGCTAGTGAGGGTATCTTTGCACCATGAAGTTGATAAGAAATTTCTGTGTGATAGCGCATATTGACCACGGCAAAAGTACTTTGTCTGATCGTCTGCTCGAGTTTACACAGACGATATCGGAGAGAAACATGCAAGACCAGGCTCTGGATGATATGGATCTGGAGCGAGAGCGTGGCATCACCATCAAGAGCCACGCCATACAGATGTACTATAACCACTCAGATGGTAAGAAGTACACTTATAATATGATCGACACTCCAGGCCATGTGGACTTCAGCTATGAGGTGAGTCGATCTATCGCCGCATGCGAAGGTGCACTACTGCTAGTAGATGCCTCGCAAGGTATCCAGGCTCAGACAATCAGTAATCTATACCTTGCTATAGAGCATGATCTAGAGATCATCCCTGTACTGAATAAGGTGGACATGGAAAGCGCCATGATCGAGGATGTATCGGATCAGATCGTGGATCTTATAGGATGCGACGTCGAGGATATCCTCCATGCGAGCGGTAAGACTGGCTATGGTGTGGAGAGTATACTCGCCGCTGTGGTAGATCGCATACCTGCTCCGAGCGGAGATATAGATGCCCCTTTGCAGGCCCTTGTATTCGATAGTGTGTTTAACAGCTACCGCGGGGTGATCGCCTACGTCAGAGTAATGAACGGCACACTGTCTAAAGGAGATAAAATCAAATTTTTCCATACGGGAAGCGAGTATGTCGCTGATGAGATCGGTGTGCTCATGATGGATCAGGTACCTAAGAAAACGCTGGCAGCGGGTAATGTGGGATACATCGTCACAGGTGTCAAAGAAAGCAGCCAGATCAAAGTAGGAGATACCATCACACAACTAGAAAATCCTACAGATGCTGGTATCGATGGATTTGAGGATGTGAAGCCGATGGTCTTTGCGGGGATCTATCCGATAGATAATGATGACTTTGAGGATCTGCGAGAGAGTCTGGAGAAGCTACAGCTTAATGATGCTTCGCTGGTATTTGAACCAGAGAGTTCCATAGCTCTGGGATTTGGTTTTCGCTGTGGCTTCCTCGGGATGCTCCATCTTGAGATTATCCAGGAGCGTCTGAGTCGAGAGTTTGACCAAGACGTCATCACCACCGTACCCAACGTGTCTTACTATGCTTACACCACCAAGGGAGAAAAGCTACTCATCCAGACACCCAATGATCTGCCTGAGCCCAATCATCTGACCAAGGTAGAGGAGCCGTATATCAGTGCTCAGATCATCACTAAGCCTGAGTTTATCGGAAGTATCATGACCCTGGCACTCGAGAAGCGTGGTGTGATGACGCATCAGTCTTATCTGACCACGGAGCGTGTGGAGCTCACATTTGAGTTGCCGCTCGCTGAGATAGTATTTGATTTTTATGATCGACTCAAGTCCATATCACGTGGGTATGCGTCGTTTGATTATCAACCCATCGACTATCGTGCGAGTCAGTTAGTGAAACTAGACATCTTGCTCAATGGCGAGCCCGTGGATGCACTATCAGCACTGGTCCATAAATCAAAAGCGGAGCAGCTCGGTCGCAAAATCTGCAAAAAGCT
>JAHDBH010000053.1:0-11233 GCA_020630495.1 Saprospiraceae bacterium | reverse complement strand
CACTGGTCCATAAATCAAAAGCGGAGCAGCTCGGTCGCAAAATCTGCAAAAAGCTTAAAACTCTCCTTCCTCGCCAGCAATTTCTCATAGCTATCCAGGCTAGTATAGGTGCCAAGGTAATCGCTCGAGAAACTATCTCGGCTATGCGCAAGGACGTCACTGCTAAGTGCTATGGTGGTGATATCACTCGTAAGAGAAAGCTTCTAGAAAAGCAGAAAAAAGGTAAGAAAAAAATGCGCCAGGTGGGAAATGTCGAAGTGCCGCAGAAAGCATTTTTACAAGTGCTAAAGCTTGATGATTAAGGATTACCATGAAGCATGTAGGGACGCCAGCCATAGCAGACATGGTACGAGTAAGACGAGGAGAATGGCCCAGTGTATGACTAGGCTGCGCACATCCGCCTTACTATCATTCTCTGGCCACCGCGTGGCGTGATGAGGCGTATCTGCATCGCGCTGGTGCCTCACGGATGCCATGGCGAAATAGTTACGTTCTTGACGTGGCTGGTCATGTGGTCTACCGTATTTATCTCTTATTACGATTCTTCGTCTTCTCGTCATGGCATGAGTATTTAGAGGTAAGATGTGCCTAGACTGTGTACGATGCCACGTTCTACGGCAGAAGCATGGATATTCTCGACGGGTGGCTAAGACAGCAATTGATAAGCCAGCAATGCAGCGAGGTAAGCAATACCTGTCATAGCCACAAATTGCAAGATGGCCCATTTCCAGCTGCCCGTCTCCTGGCGCGTGGTCGCTACTGTACTCACGCACTGCAGCGCAAAAGCGTAAAAAAGCAACAACGAGATAGCTGTAGCCAGGTCATATCTGGCCGAGCCGTCTGGTCGCATCTCTGATCTGAGGCGATTGGCCACCGTCATTTCCTCTTCTGTGCCTATAGCGTAGATGGTGGACAGACTACCCACAAATACCTCTCGCGCAGCGAAAGAACTGAGCAGAGCGATACCGATTTTCCAGTCATAGCCCAGCGGACGTATGGCTGGCTCTATCGCTTTTCCCATGTAGCCCGCATAGCTATATTCTAGTCGGAGCGAGGCTTCTGCTTCAAGAGTTGTAGTGTTTTCTGCGAGCTTTCGCTCAAAAAACTTATCGCCTCTCGGACTGTGACTTGCCAGAAGCCATAGTAGGATAGATACGACGAAGATGACCTTTCCAGCTTGTAGCACGAAAGTCTTGGTCTTGCGATATACACTCATGAAGATCAGCCGCCAGTGTGGACTTCTATACGCTGGCAGATCCAGAATCCACAGGCTTTTGCTTTTCTGTGACTTGAGCTGTTTCCAGAGTAGCGCAAAGAGTAATGATGCGATGATACCGAGCAGATACATACCGAGAAGTGCTAGTCCACGGGCGTGAAATATGGCCCAGCGCTCATCAGGTACGATAAGCGCGATAAGAATGATATAGACAGGTAGTCGTGCACTGCAGGTCATGAAAGGCGTGACCATGATGACCGCAAGTCGCTCTATGGGATTCTTAATGGATCTAGCAGACATGATGGCAGGAATGCTACAGGCCATACCACTCAGAAGCGGTACCACGCTGCTACCACTCAGTCCAAACTTTCTCAGCAGACGATCAGAGAGATAGGAGATCCGCATCATGTAGCCTGTACTCTCCAGGATGCCGATGAGGAAGAATAGCAACGCTATCTGCGGTATGAAGATGACCACACCCGCTATACCTGGAATGATTCCCTCCGTGATCAGACTATCTAGCCAGCCTATCCCAGTCACTCCATTCATCGCTCCTCCCAGACGAGCAAATGCGGCATCAATCCAATCCATGGGATAAGCCGCCACCGTAAATATCATCTGAAATACCACGAGCAATACCCCCAGAAACATCAGCGAACCCCATAGGGGGTGCAGTGCCCACTCATCCGCCACGGAGGTGCCTGGACTTACAGGTGAGTTAGTCGCGGGTTGATCGAGATTATCCTCAAGTACGCTCTGGATGAGCATCTTTCTCCTGAGGAAATCACGCTCCACATCAAAGTCATCATTGTCTAGATTCACATCTGTGTCTCTGAATCTATCATCTAGACGGTTGATCAATTCATCTCCTCTCCACTCGTCATACATGCTTCTACAGAAGCTGGAGGGAATCCTGAAGAGCCCATTGGCGATGATATCGCTGAGGGTATCTAGGCCTTTGCCACTGCGGCTGTTCATGAGGATGACGGGACAGCCGAGTCTCTCTGCGAGGGCGACATGATCGATTTTGATACGAGCCTTGGCCATCTCATCTTCAAAGTTGATGACCATCGCCATGGGTAATTTGAGATCGGCAAGCTGTGAGAAGAGTAGGAGGGAATCGTCTAGTTGGAGGCCGTTGGCCACGTATAGTATGGACTTCTGCTCCCTGAGGATGCCCTTGAGAGCATTGATGGATACTTGCTCATCAGGGCTACCAGACCATACGCTACGCAGACCTGGTAGGTCGAGGATGTCATGGCCAAGAAATTTTCCTGCCGCTTCCTGTACAGTGACGCCAGCAAAGTTTGCCACCTTCTGATTGGCTCCTGTGAGCAGATTAAAAAGGCTCGACTTGCCTACATTGGGATTTCCTACGCAGATGATGCTGGCCATATCAGATCTTATTGACCTCGATCTGGCGTGTGCGCGCTATGCGTAGTGCGAGATTGCGACTGCCTATGCGGAGATACATCATGCCATATATACGAGATACATTTGCTACCTGCACGGTAGTACCTGCGCTGAGCCCATTGGCGAGCAGTGTTTCCTTGTGCTCTCGCTCTGTATCAATGGAGAGTATCAGTGCTCTATCACCCTTTTTTAGCTGGCCCAATTTCATCCAGCCAAAGATACGCGCTTCCGTTTATTTAGACTAGTTCGTGATAAGCTCTTTGGCTTATTCTAGATTGTGATAGACGCTGGTGACATCATCATCTTGCTCCATAGCGTCTATCAGCTCTAGTACTTCGTCCACTTGCTCTTCTTCCAGCTCTTTGGTGTGGCTAGGGATGCGCTCTACTTCCGATTTTTTCACTTCCATCTTCATCTCCTCAAGTGCGCTCTGCATATTACCAAAGTCCTCAAAGCTCACATAGAGCAAGACACACTCTTCTTCATCTACTGTACCAGTATCCGTCTTTTCGAGGCCATGATCTATGAGTTCTAGTTCGAGTTCTTCTAGATCACTTACGTCCTCTTTTTTGATATAGAAGACGCCCTTTCGGTCAAACATGAAGTCGTGCATTCCATTAGTGCCCAGCGAGCCACCACGCTTACGGAATATAGCTCGCACATTGGCAACAGTACGCGTCGGATTATCAGTGGCCGTCTCTACTACCACGGCGATTCCATGTGGTCCCATGCCCTCGTAGACAAGAGTCTCAAAGCTCGATGTATCTCTATCAGAAGCTTTCTTGATGGCCGCTTCGATCCTGTCTTTGGGCATCTGTACACCCTTAGCATTAGCGATAGCTCGGCGAAGAGCATGATTCGTATCAGGATCAGGACCTCCATCGCGTACAGCCATGGCAATCTGCCTGCCAGCTTTGGTGAATTCCTTAGCCATCTTGTCCCAGCGAGCAAACTTGGTCGCCTTTCTATATTCAAATGCTCTTCCCATAGTCTATCAATCTATTGTGGGCAAAGATAATAGATGGGCCAAGTGTGCTGATGGGTTATCCTCATTTCTGGCTAGGATAACGATAGCCGCTCATCTCATCTATGAGGACTGTCGCAGGTCGCTATCCGATGTGCATCGACATCAGCTTATGTGCTAGAAGGAATCCACTCACGAGACGGGCACAGCACCTTACCCATGGGACCGCGTGGCGACGGATGGTAAAATCTTTGCTTCACCTCACATCAGTGAAGCCACTAACTTCGCGGCATCATGGGAGAGATTAAGTATATCGATATAGAAGTCAGGGACGAGACAGCGCCGCTTGAAGCAGTCATACTTGGTACTGCGCGCGAGCTCGATGATCCCTTTATGCACTTTGTGGATCCAGCCACTTGGCCTACTGATAAGGCGCCTCCGGAGGATCGCATACCAGATCCAAAGTCGCGATACCATGTGATGCATGGTACTTATCCTATGGAGGTGAACCTCCGCACAGAAAATGACTACTTCTCTCGCGTACTGGCTAAGTACAACGTCGAGGTCTACAAGCCCATCACTCTCACGGCTACTAATCAGATCTTTACAAGAGATATAGGCTTTGTCATAGATGATGTATTCATCAAAAGCAATATGGCTACGGCAGCGCGGCAGGCAGAGTTCTTTGCGATACGCGATATCGTATCTCAGATAGCTCAGGAAGTATGGTTTCCTCCACAGACGGTGCGAGTTGAGGGAGGAGATGTGTTTCCAGCAGGTGATAAGGTATACGTGGGGCAAGCCGGTGAGGGATATAGAGGTCTACGATGTGATAGGACTAATGACAAGGCGATAGAGTACTTACAGGAAAAATTTCCAGATAAAGAAATCGTGCCGATCTATCTTAAAAAGTCGGATAAAGATCCATATATAAATTGCCTACATCTCGACTGTGCTTTTCAGCCGATAGGGAATAACGATCACTGTATCATCTTCAAAGAGGGCTTCTGTGATCCTGAGCAAGCGGACATGTTGATAGAGGCATATGGTGGCGAGAAAGCTGCTATACATATCCAGGCCAAAGACATGTATCATATGAATAGCAATATATTTTCTATAAATCCCCAAGTGGTTGTATCTGGTGCTGACGATACAGAGTTTGGCGAATTAAATGCACGTCTAGAAGACTTTGGCTTTGTAGTGGAACGTGTACCATATTCTGAGACGGCCAAGATGGAAGGCCTATTGCGATGCAGTACTTTACCCTTGAGACGCGGCTACTGATGAATCATTATATAGCAGATACGGTCGTGATGATTCGACCCAATTTTTTTGGATTTAATGAAGAGACGGCGGAGTCCAATGCATTTCAGCAAGAAATAGATGCGCCGATCAATAATATTAGAATTTCTGCGATAGGGGAATTTGAAGTGTACGTGGAGCTGCTCAGAAGCCACGGGATCAATGTACTGGTCTATGACGATCAGAAAGAACCCTATACACCTGATGCCGTATTCCCTAACAATTGGTTTTCTACTTGCCCGCATACGGATA
The DNA here is from genome assembly GCA_020630495.1 of Saprospiraceae bacterium. Classification (GTDB taxonomy): domain Bacteria; phylum Bacteroidota; class Bacteroidia; order Chitinophagales; family Saprospiraceae; genus JAHDBH01. The sequence goes on along the minus strand of JAHDBH010000053.1, from coordinate 6,086 downwards.
GGCTCTTTCTATATCCGATGAAAAACACTATTAGGGCTGCAGAAAGACGTCAAGACATCGTAGATGATCTCGCTGAGATCACAGGGTATAAAGTAGACAAGTCACTGCTGAGCTATGAGGCGGAAGATCGCGCCTTAGAAGGGACTGGCAGCCTCGTCCTAGACCATCAAAATAAGATTGCCTACGCCGCCATCAGTCCACGCACGGATATGAATGTGCTCACAAAGTGGTGTGAAATGTCGGGATTTGATATGGAGAGTTTTGACACATCTGGTCCCTCAGGAGAACTTATTTATCACACCAATGTCATGATGACTATGGCAGATGACTATGTGGTAATCTGTCTGAGTTGCCTCAAAAATGCGGCAGATCGAGAGCGTCTAGAAAGTCGATTTCAAGCCACAGGTAAGGAAGTCATAGACATCACTGTAGAGCAGATGAATAAATTTGCTGGAAATATGCTTCAAGTGCAAAATGTGAGTGGGCAGAAATTTTTAATCATGTCCAGATCAGCTAAGCTAAGTCTCCTGAAATATCAAGAAGAGATCATCGAAGAAAAGCACGATAATCAGATCTTAGCCGCCAATATTCCCACGATAGAGACCATCGGAGGTGGCAGTGCCCGATGTATGATTGCAGAGGTTTTCGGAAATAAAAACTTACTCGTTAATTAAGTCCTGGATAGATTTCTATGATTATTTCCAGGTGACGTAGTGCTCTGGTGATTTTCGCATACGCTGCTCTGCCGCGCTTTTGGGCGAAAGCCCCATATATAAAAAGCCTAGACAAGTCTCGTTCTTGGCAAGCTCCAAGTAATCGCCCGCAATAAGTCTTGTAGCAGGTGTACTCCAGTAGAGTCCTACACCAAAGGACTGAGCAGCAATCCATATATTCTGTACGGCCATGGCTACAGAGGCTATTTCTTCCCATTGGGGCACGCGCTCCTGAGGATCACGATGAAGTATGACCGCTACGATATGGCTTGACTGATCGATCTTCTGGAGTGCCTTCTTGTGCTTGCGCTCTACATAGGAGTCAGTGCCTTTTATTCTCTCATAGTAAGAATCGATAAAGTCGGCAAACGTAGCAAGTGAGTCCGGCCGTATGACAGTGAATCTCCAGGGCTCCGTGATCCTATGTGTGGGTGCAAACTGGGCGAGAGAAAGCAACTGCATGACGATCTCATCGCTGATGTGGCCGCTATCAAACTGGACAGGGTAGGTGCTACGCCTCCGCTGAATAGCACCAATGATGTCTTGGCTATATGTATCTTGCATGCGCTTGTACTTTGCAGTGGGTAACAGAGGGCATGATGATGTGGTTGCAGGTCAATCCATGATCATCTGTCTAAAAGATGGTGAATATTATCATAGCTTCGCGAGATTCACTTGACCCTATCATACGACACTACATATGGCTGAGAAAAAGCGGAAGATGCACTATCATGACTACCTGAAGGTGGAGCAAATCCTATCTGCCCAAGTACTAGAAAGTGAAAAGAAAGGGCGTAAGCCTGCTCATGAAGAGATGCTTTTCATCATTATACATCAGACATACGAGCTGTGGTTTAAGCAGATCTTACATGAGCTGGGGAGTGTGGTGAAGATGTTTAGCGTGAAGGATGTGGATGAGCGCAATATAGGCGTAGCGACTAGTCGCCTTCGCCGAGTCATAGAAATCCAGGAGGTGCTCGTAAGTCAGGTGCGTGTGCTTGAGACTATGACGAGCTTAGATTTTTTAGAATTTCGTAGTTATCTGTTTCCAGCGAGCGGATTTCAATCCTTTCAGTTCAGACAGATAGAAGCGATCATGGGACTGGAGGAGGAGCACAGATTGCGCTACGGCCCTAAGCCCTACCATACGCAGCTGCATGACGATCAGGCTAGCGAGATCCAAGAGATGGAGCGTGCAGAATCGCTCTTTGAGTGTATGGAGAGCTGGCTGGAGAGGACGCCGTTCTTGCATCTTGGCGATTTTGAATTTCTTAAGCATTATCAGCAGGCTGTCGATGACATGATCGCGAAGGAGAAGAAATTTATACAAATCAGCGAGATGCCTCAGGATGAAAAAGATCGACACATCGAGATGCTCGAAGCTAATAGTAGCTACTACGAGATGGTCACGGATGAGTCTAAGCACGCTGAGATGCAGGCAAGTGGTCAGGTAAGACTTTCGTACAGGGCCAGTATGGCCGCGCTATTGATTCATCTCTACAGGGACGAGCCGATCCTGCATGGCCCATTTAATTTTTTGAGTTGTCTCAAGGATATGGATGAGATGTTTACTACATGGCGCTATAGACATGCCCAGATGGTCCTGCGGATGATCGGCCGCAAGGTAGGTACAGGTGGTTCCTCCGGTCATGATTATCTGCGCAATGCTGCTGCACAGCACCAAGTCTTTAAGGATCTCTATAATATCTCTACGCTTCTCATTCCTCGCAGTGCTCTGCCTCCTCTTCCAGAAGAAATCAAAAAGCAGCTAGGGTTTTACTTTACGACCACAGATGTATAATTCGAGCAAGGACTATCCAGAGTATCGCATCAATGCGCATGGGCATCTCCTGCCAAGTGCTCGGGAATTTCCCGTATGGATGAAGGACAAAGGAATCCTCTGGATAAGTGATGATCACCAGTGGATGTGCAGCGACGGCTGGCGACGCCCAGTGACTGATCCAAGCTTCTTCTTACAAGACAAGCTTGCCTGGATGGAAGAATACAATGTAGATCACGAGGTGATACTGACTCTGTCCCAACTGTACACTAATGGAATGCCGCGAGATCTAGCACTGGATGTGTGTAGGTTTCAGAATGACTACAATGCTGAGATTCAAGCGGAGCATCCTGAAAAGTTCACGAGCGGCTTTGTACTGCCAGTGGCACATCAGGGAGATGCGCTCAGAGAACTACAGCGATGCATAGATACTTTGGGGCTGGAGCTCCTCTGCCTACCCACACATTATATGACGGCGGACGGGCAGTGGCGGAGTACCGTACATCATGAGCTCCACGAGCTCTGGGAAGAAGTGAATCGCAGGTCGCTAGCTGTGCAGATACATCCCTATGATGCGCACCGCATGGTGCAGCTGGAGGACGAGCTCTGGAGATTTCACTTGATATGGATGTGTGCACAGACGGCGGATGCATATCACAGCTATACGTGCTTGGACTTTCCCAGCCGTTATCCATCAGTGCGAGCTTGCTTTGCGCATGGTAATCAATTTGGTCAGATCAATCTAGGACGCCGCAGGCAAGGCTACCTGGGAAGGCCCGATCTATTTAGTGAGGCGGTAGATCCCAATAAACATGTCGGATCATCAGCGATATTTTTTGATACGCTCGTGCACGATCCATTATCGCTAAGTCTCATGATGGAACGCCAGGGTGTATCGCAGATCGTAGCTGGACTGGATGATCCATATCCTCTCGGTGAGATGTTACTCGATGGTCACTCGTATCCTGGAAAGATGCTAGATGATGCAGTAGTGCAAGGTAGATTGGAGTCCGAGCAGCGCAGTGCTATATGGTTTGATAATGTGCTGCGCTGGCTTGCTGGCGGCGAGCAAGATTCAATGATGGCAAGGCTGGGTCTTTAATTCTAGGGGTAATTAAATAGGCATTATTTTCTGTCTTTAAGTAGTCATCAGCTCAGCTAGATAGGTGGGCTACATGCTAAACACGTATCTTTGTCATATATAAATTTTTGATATATCACTATAAGTAATCCCATGAAGCCATTTTTTACTCTTTTATTTTCTGTAATTCTTTTTTCATTATCAGCGCAAGTATATGTCGATATAGATGCCACTGGTGCCAATGATGGCAGCTCTTGGGCTGATGCATATACGGACCTCGATAGCGCATTGGCGCTCACCACACCTCAAGAAATCTGGGTGGCAGAAGGACGATATCTTCCTGGCCCCAAGGACAGTACGGTGCAATTTGAGCCTGCGGCACCGCACCAGATTTATGGTGGATTTGAGGGAGTGGAAGCGAGTAGGGATGAGCGTGATCCAGCAGAGCATACGGTTTTGCTAGACGGTGATTTATTAAATGATGACTCTACGATCGACTTTCTGACTGAGCGTAGCGATAATGCGGACCATGTGTTATTTATAGCCAGAGGGATAGATGATATACTCATTGATGGAGTATCTATTGATGGTGGTGCAGCAGAAAACGTGGACGCGCCTTTGCATGCAAGAGGTGGAGCGATTTACAGTGAATCGCGAATGCAAATCCGCAATTGTGTTTTTACATTAAATACGGGTATTCAAGGTGGCACAATTTTTATCGCTGAGGGTCACGGCTCCATCATTGAGGATTGCGAATTTATGTTAAATCATAGTAGGCAGTTTGGTGCTGTATTGCTCTTTGATGTCTTAGAGCCTGTGGTGCGTTCTTGCACATTTAATGATAATGTAGTGACTCGTGGATGTCTTGACATTGTCTTTTGTCTTGACGCTGAGGTGGACTCATGTTCATTTGATAATAATTCGCCAGCTAGAGAAAACCGTTTTGGTACTGTGGGAGTCATCGTAGATAATAGCCCAGGATCAGCAATCACCAATTCTGATTTTTCTAATAACTCTGGCAGTATTGCTCCAGCACTTTACCTTGATGGATCTTTATCAGCTGGACTACCACTGGCTGATATTACATCTTGTGTATTTGAAGGTAATGAGTCCTCCTTTGCTGCAGGAGCCGTCTATGCACGCAGTGCCGCTTTCACGTTGACATCTACTGAGTTTGTGGGTAATAGTTCCGATACATTAATCGGAGCATTGTTGATAGAAAACTCTCAATTTGAAATAGATTCTTGCAGATTTTTTGAAAACGAAAGTCCTGTGCGCGCCGGCGCCTTGCTAGTGGGTGCTAACTCTAGCGGAAGTATACAAAATTCGCTTTTCGAAAATAATATCTGCCCCAACTTAGCTGGCGCAATGTCCCTAGAAGACGGCTCACAAATCGCTGTGGACAGATGTTCATTCTTGGGGAATGAGGGTGGATTAGGTGGTGCGCTATTAGTCAGAGGCGCCGGAGTGGATATTAATCTGACTAAGAGTTTATTTCAGGATAACACTGGCTTAGTGGGCGGAGGTGTCTATGTTGGACATGCTGGCGACGTAGATATTTCGGAGGTAGAATTTGTAGATAATTTTTCCACGGATGGTGGCGCTATACAGTATTCTGGAAGACTTGATTCTGCCTCGACTCTTGATATCAACCGATCCATATTCCGAAGAAATATTGCCGGTGATTTAGGAAGTGGCGGCGCTGTATTATTGACTTCAGGTGTGATGACTATCAGCTCATCATTGATTGTAGATAATGAAGCCATCAATGACAGTGGAAGTGGTGGTGCCATTCTGCAATTTCCCGTATTGGTGACGGATTCTACCACGGCTTGTGACTTGATTATTACTCACTGCACCATAGCTGGTAATTCTGCTGTAGAAGGTGCTGGGATTGCCCAGCGCGTAGGTGAAAGCGAAGGTCTTATGTCACTGAGTGTGACAAATACTATCGTCAGCAATCCTGATGGCGGCGACTATCTTACAGACGCTCCAGATGCTCCAGCCGTCTCAGGTGGCGGAAATCTCTTCTCAGATGATTCTGCTGTTGATTTCCTTACAGCTGACAGAGATCAGAGTTCTACAGACCCGGTATTCATAGACGCTCTTGCAGGCGACTATAGACTTGGTGCGGGGAGTCCAGCCATTGACTCAGGTGTGGAATCAGCAGCGCATGACGTAGATCTAGAAGGCTCCGCTATCATAGGCAATGTAGACAAAGGCTGCTATGAAAGTCCGCTCGGAGTGGCTACTAGAAATCTATCTGAAGTCACAGGCTTCCGTCTTCTACAGAATCCCGCGGTCGATGTCATCCGCTACGAGCTGAGCAATGACTACCAAGGTGAGATCGTCGTATCGCTGCACAGCATATCAGGGCGAATGATCAATTCTGTCCATCTCGAGAAGGGCGCAGAGATAGAAAGGTACCAGATCGCCGCTCCTGATCAGCGCGGTGCCTATATGTTGCAGGTACAGCAAGGAAATGATCGTAGTACGGTGACGGTATTTGTTG
>JAHDBH010000206.1 GCA_020630495.1 Saprospiraceae bacterium | reverse complement strand
ATCATAAATGAAAAATTCTTGGTATGATCATCGCAGTTACGCGCCAGCACATTAAATACCATGCGGCGGTACATCTGCTCAGCGTCACGATAATCAAGTCTCAGCGTCCGCATAGTCTGGAAAAGCTGCTCGTAGCTGTAGCTCAGAATATCATTAAAATCATAGTGACTTATGGCACACCAAGTCTGGACGTGATGCTTTTTATCGTCATGGCCACGGTCATAGCGCTTAGTCATGAAATGCGCTCTTCCATTTTCTTCGATAAGCCTGCAGTCCATCATGTGAATACCACAATCTCGAGCCATGAGGTGGTAGGCCATCTCCACTCGGCCGTAGCCCATAGAATTTCCAAATTGCGCTTCACTTACACCATCCAATTTGATCAACCAGTGCTCAAATCCACGCGGGGCACTAGTCTGCCCTGAACGAATTTCTCCTGTTTTTTCATTATATGCGATGACAGCTTTCGGTCGTGCACCGCCCGCTGATGTACCCACCCGCAGGATGTCCATCATGGCTTTTTCTTCACCCTTGGAGAGGTCTGTCTCAAACTCATCACGGTGCTGTAGCATACGTCGACTCAATTCTACGAGAGAATCGAGCTCGATGTTATATGTGCGTTTTTTAGCAGGAATATTGCTGGGCTCAAATATGATAGCCCCCATACCTCGTGAACCTATAAAGCAAAGTCTCTCTACGGGATTCATGGAGCCTGCGGGACGTCCCTGCCGCGCCAACCAGGAATCCATCAGTTGATTCCCGTATTTATCTGGCAATGTATCCGCCAAGAGCCCTGGCAGACCGCGAAAAGTGTCATATACACTACCCCTCGTAGCGCGTAGCTCAGGAAACTGATAGATGCGCGCACCCTGACTCAAAGGCAGATGTATGGGAGCTAGATCCCAGCCCTTTCGGGCAAATGAGGCCGCGTATTCAAAGCTAGCGAGCTGCTGCTCGTCCTCCCATGCTACTGCCCCTACGAGCTCGCCCCAGATTTTTACAAAAGCTGTGGTGATCATCACCAGCGAGATATAGGGTCCTCAGTTGATTGCTTTTCTGTCGACATTGGTCTGACTCTGCTGACTTCCCGATGCTGCGCCTGAGCTAGTACCATAGGGCTGATGGTCTGTTGATACTGAAGAGCAGACAGGACTTCTAGCCTACCCAGCACGCGGAGCACCTTTATGAGTGTGGTGAGATTACCAGATGAGCCACGCTCGAGCAAACTGAGAGTAGACCTACTGATATCGGCAGACTTCGCCACTTGAGCCTGTGTCTTCCTCTGATCTTGCCTGGTCTTACGCAGATATCGCCCAATCTGCTTTTCTATGGCTTCATCACTTTGAGATACTAAATTTATGTATGATTTATCCGTCATTATAGTGCCTTATACTATATAGTGAACGATATCTGCTACATTAAAGTTCACACATCATCGAAACACAAAAGAGCAAAGACTAAAAAATCATACACTACAAGAACATTAGTGCTATACTGAATGATATCTCATACAAAATTTGAGACACCAAATCTCGCATTTGCATGACAATGCACACCATAGAAAAGAGATCAGTCCATCGGTAAGAAAGACCACATGATCGGCGTAGGGGTAAGTGTACAGGTATTGGCTGTAAAGATGGAACTGACACCGAAGTAAGCTCGTCCATCGGCCACTTGTCCTATGGGAGAGCATACCAGCTGCCCAGTATACTCCTCAGCATATAGTGACCAGCTATTGCTGTCTGTGTGATACTCATACAAATTGCCCTGTGCCGTCATGACAAATCCCCGTCCATCCAGCTGTACAGCGGCGGGATACGTAGCGTACAAGTATGCTCGCTGCACCCAAGTGTCATCTGACGGATCGTATCGCCAAAATCGTGTATTGGTCCCTGTCACATATGCCTGATCATCAATCACAAAAGACTTGCCATCCACCGGGTACGATCCTGTGACTGTCATCACAGGAAGATCGCCTAGCTGAGTCCATGAGTCTGTCGCTACGTCATAGCTCCAAAATTCCTCTGCATTGTAAAATCCACCTCCTATATATCCGACTCCGTCTATGGAAAAACCAAAAGCCGCCACCCTATTCTCACCTGGAACATCACTGAGCTGCATCCACTCGTCGCCAGCGGGGTCGTACCTCCAGAGATGGGTATCTCTGACAATGTATACGAGCTCAT
>JAHDBH010000205.1 GCA_020630495.1 Saprospiraceae bacterium | reverse complement strand
TTTTTCACAAAAATCTTACATGAAGAAAACTCTCTTACTATTCGCGGTGCTTTTAAGTATTGGAACATTCACCAATGCACAATCTTGGCTGAAACTCGGAGCAAGGATTGACGGAATTAATCCTATGGACGGCTATGGGACAGACGCATCCTTGACTTCTAACGGCCAATTCGTAGCTGGTACGGCTAACAACTATGTGAGCGCTTATCAACTTATCGAAGACACTTGGACACAGATCGGTCAGCCTGTAAACGGAAATAGAGTCGACATTGTCGGCACGTCACTGTCTGATTTGCGTATGGCTGTATCAAAAACAGACGTATTTGTACCTCAGCCTGGATTCACAGAAGTGAAGGTATATGACTATGACAGCTCCACTGACAACTGGGTACAAGTCGGCGATGCTATTGTAGCAGATGAAGCAAACGACGGATTTGGGCAGAGCATCTCACTCAGCGATGATGGTGTCACACTTGCTGTCGGAGCACCTTTCAGCGATGAAGGCGGCAACGATATTGGTAAAGTCTATATCTATAAGGCCAGTGAACCAGTGTGGTCTAAGCAGGAAGAGATAAGTGGATTCGTTGCTGAGGGACGCTTTGGATGGTCACTTGATATAAATGACTTAGGCGATGTACTATGCATAGGTGCTCCATGGGCGCCCAATCAATCAGGTGCCACTCAAGTAGGCTACGTCCAGATCTTTGAAAAATCTCCGGATTCATGGTCATCCAAGGGGCCCATAGTGCTTGGTGAGGATTTTTTGGATAGTGCAGATGACCTTAATGGCGAGCGCTTTGGGTGGAGCGTTGCAATAAGCAATGACGGCTCCAGCTTTGTAGCAGGGGTCGTGATCATGACTCCAGGTAGCGGAGTGGATTTTCTTCCTCTGGGTGGAGCGCGCGTCTACGACTTCGACGAGATTACATCCAACTGGCTTCAGGATGGTGAAGATCTATATGGCAATGGTGCTCAGTCATTCAGTGGAGCCTCTGTAGCGATGAATGGCGCGGGCGACATAGTCGGATTTGGATCTCCAGAGTGCTGTGGTGGATCATTCACTGGTAGTGCGCACATACTTTATAAGGATGGAGATGAATGGGTAGAAGAAATTCTAGCAGATGAAGAGTTTGGTGTAGCTATGGGATTTTCTATAGACTTCGATGACTCAGGGAGATTCTTAGCTATAGGATCACCAGGTTCTGAGTTTGACTTCGAAGGCAAGAATTACTTACAGGTATACGAAAACGAAGGAGTACAGGTATCAACTCTGGATGTGGACAAGGACAAGTACTCCGTCACGGTATACCCCAATCCTACTACAGATGTACTGAATATAGCGCCGCTTACTCAAGTAGCTTCTTACGTAATACTAGATGCACATGGAAGGACGGCACAGTCTGGTACGATTGATGGTCAAGCAGGAGCACAAGTGAATATCTCACATCTTACATCAGGTATTTACATCTTGATGATCGCTGATGATCAAGGCGATCAACTGGCAGCCAAAGTCATTAAGTTCTAGGATGAAATGCGTATAATCTACCCTTTTATGACAAGATCAGCTAAAAGTCAAGTGGTAACTAGATTCTTCCCTTACTTGATGGAGTATGGACTTGGAAGCGTACCACAGGTCTAGCTTCGACTATATCAGGTCTATTTTAGATGGGTCTACGCACACTATGTGTGCTAGACCCATTTTTTTTACTTCCGAGTGCTCAACTCATACAGCCAATCACCTTTTCGAGTAGGGTATTGTCCTTGCAGCAGGAAATTGCCTTGGATGGCTGAGAGTGATTCAAGGAAGTCTTGGACATTGTGTACTCGCTCGTTTTCGAGGTGTGTGATGACAAATCCAGCTTCCATGTCGGCCCAGCCAGCCTGGCTGTCGTCATTGACAGATACTACGGAGATGCCAGAGCTGATTATGTCCGAGGATTCTTCACTTGTAAGATCGCGAATCTCTATACCTAGTCCGCGCAGGATACTCTCATTGAATAGAACGGCTTGGTCGCTTGTATTATCTACTCGGCTGGTAAGTATAGCGTAGATCTTCTTGCGCTCTCCGCGTCTATACACATCCATCTGCACTATATCTCCAGGTCGGCGCTGAGCGATCTGCTCCATGAAGTCAGGAATGGTCATGATCTCTGTATTGTTTACCGTAAGGATCACATCACCTGGTTGTAGTC
>JAHDBH010000052.1 GCA_020630495.1 Saprospiraceae bacterium | reverse complement strand
TCTGGTGTAATGTCTCTCTGGTGATTTCCAGTTTTCGCCACTCGCGAACCATTCTCGTACAATCATGTATCATAATAAAATCAAATACTATGGCACTTACAGAATCCACCATGCAGACACTCGGCAGCCAGGCGCCTGGATTTCATCTACCTGATACCATATCTGGGCAATCGCTGCGCTTCACAGATGTATCGGGAGAAGAAGGTACTGTAGTCATGTTTCTATGCAATCACTGCCCCTATGTCATCCATGTAAATGATGAGCTGATCCGTATAGCAGATGCGTACAAAGACCGTGGAATAGGATTCGTGGCGATATCAAGCAATGACGTAGAAAATTATCCGCAGGATGGCCCCGAGCTTATGACCAAGCACGCTGCTGAAGTAGGATATAACTTCCCGTACCTCTATGATGAGACGCAGGAAGTTGCCAAGGCATATGACGCTGCCTGTACTCCTGATTTATATGTCTATAATAGTAAGCACGAGCTCTACTACCGCGGTCGTCTCGATGGATCAAGGCCTGGAAATAGCGAGGCCCTTTCGGGCAAAGACCTGCGTCATGCACTCGATCAGCTTCTGGATGGTAAGCCTGCTCCTGAGAAGCAGTACCCTAGCGCAGGCTGTAATATCAAATGGAAGTAACTGGTAGATCTTGCGATCAAATGTGACCATGTCCGCCAATGCTCTCTGAGCTGGAGAAATCCCCGATCCAGACGAGATAAGGTGAAAAATTGTTATTTTCACTCTCTTTAATAAGCGCATGGAAACAATCGTCGATTACTTCACCACTATGCCTACTCCGCATCGCAGCCTTGTGATCGTGGGAGGATTGGCGATATTCTTACTGATAGAGAACTGGGTACCCTTTTTCACTACGCGATATGCCAAGTGGAAGCACGCAGGTGTCAATGTATTCTTCACGATTACCACCATACTCGTCAATCTAGGAATGGCCTTTGTACTGGTCTGGGCTGGCTCACTTGTCTCTGATCATGGAGTAGGATTGCTCCAGTGGATCAGCCTACCCCTCTGGGCTCAGCTAGTCGTAGGATTGCTCTTGCTAGATCTGATCGGTGCCTATGCTGCTCACTACACAGAGCATCATGTACGCTGGATGTGGCAGTTTCACCTTATACATCATACAGATCAGCATGTGGATGTTACCTCGGCTAATCGTCATCATCCTGGAGAGAGCGTCATACGTTTTCTGTTTACCACCATCGCGGTACTCATCGTAGGGGCTCCTGTGTGGCTGATCTTGGCTTATCAGTCATTGTCAGTGGTTCTCTCACAATTTAATCATAGCAATATCCGCCTACCACTGTGGCTAGATGATGCTCTCAAACTAGTCATATGCACACCACATATGCATCGAGTGCATCACCACTATCGGCAGCCCTATAGTGACAGCAATTATGGAAACATCTTTAGCCTATGGGATAGACTTTTCGGTACCTATGTGGTGGCTGACAATAGCAAACTAGTCTACGGTCTAGACACTCATATGAATAGTCGAGAAGCCAGTCATATGGGTGAGTTGCTCCTTCATCCTTTCAGAAGATATCGTGATCCACTTCCCTACCAGGAGCCTGAGAAGCTATAATATTTCTTTAGTCGATGTATAATCACTACCCCAGTGCTAGTTCGCCCATCACAAGCGGCATTGCCAGTAAATATGCGATTATGGCGGCGTCGGTGAAGGAAAAAATTCTGGTACGTACACCCTTGACTACCAGATAGATGGCACCTATGATAGCTATAAGCGATGCTACCATCAGACCATAAACGGTGACATTAAGAAACACCCAGAAATCTAGCCGGTCGGTGGCCTTGATCAACATGATGAGTAAAAGAATCACTGCACTAGGAAGAATCAGAAGCTTTTTCATAGTCTCAAGTTTTGATAACAATTCACAGGAAACTTCAGAGTCCCTCTTTGAAGTCTAAATAGTTAAGTGATTTAAGTATTTCTTAGGATCTCTGATAGAAGTCCGTGACACTTGCTATCTCATAGAATATGCTAGAAGATACTACATAGATGTGGCTCTACCATGCTTGGCATGGATGTGAGAAGGTTACTTCTCTGTATTGCGAATTTTTCGAATCTGTTCCCAGATCTCTGGAAGCTTTTTGGCGAAAGCCACCTGCTTAAGACCCTCACGTGCTGGGCTCACTGGCGATCCAAAGTAGCTTCCGCTCTCTAGATCCTTACCCACACCCGACTGGGCCAATATGACTGTGTCATCAGCTAATCGAAGGCTCTGAGCGACTCCTACCTGACCGTAAAATGTACATCGGTCACCTATGATCGTCTTGCCTGCAATACCCACCTGAGCTGCTATGAGACAGTCCTCGCCTATTACCACGCCGTGGGCTATGTGCACCAGGCAGTCTATCTTGGTGCCTCTACCTATGATCGTATCGCCACTTACACCACGATTGATCGTACAATTAGCGCCTACGTCTACGTGATCATGAATCACGACTCTGCCGCCTGATCGCCACTTATCATAGCGCTTGTCCTCACGCCTCTTATAGTAGAATGCGTCGCTACCGATAACGACTCCTGGCTGGATCAGACAGTGCTTGCCGATGACACAGTGCTCACCTATGTATACGCCGGCCTGGATCACGGTGTTCTCACCGATGATGACATCTGGGCCTATAACGGCACCTGGCTCTATGATGACGCTCGTATGAATCTCCGCTGAAGGATCTATATGCGCACCAGACCATCTGCGGGGTCTATGCTCGAGTACAATCTGATTATACACATCATACGGCCTGTCTGTGACGAGCAGGGCTTTGCCGGGTGGGCAATCTACTGGCTGATCTATCAGTATGATGGTGGCAGCGCTGTCAAGCGACTTCTGATAGTACTTAGGATGATCCACGAAAGCAATATCTCCTGGACGCACTTTGTGAATCTCGTTAATCCCCTGAGCTCGCAGTTGGTCATCGCCTATGATCTGCAGATCGTACTGCTCGGCTAAGTCTCGGATGGGTATGTCTGTGCTAAAATCCATAGTCTAGTGCGCTTCTAACCATGTCTCGCCTGTATCCATCTCTACCACGATCGGCACGCCTAGATTATCTATGGCGGTTTCCATCTCGTGTGCTACTATCTCCTTGACCTGATCTAGCTCACTGCGCAGCACATCAAATACGAGCTCATCATGCACCTGCAGTATCATCTGACTTGCGAGATTCTCATCATGAAATCGGCGATCGATCTCGATCATTGCAACCTTGATCATATCTGCGGCGGTCCCTTGCACAGGAGTATTAATCGCCATGCGCTCAGCATTGCTCCTGAGCATACCATTGCGGCTGTCTATATCTCTGAGCAGCCGCTTACGACCCATGAGTGTCTTGACATATCCTGTCTCTCGAGCGTCATTGACGTTTTTGTCCATGTAGGCCTTGAGACCATCATATTGCTTGAAGTATGCGTCTATGAGATCCTTGGCTTCTGCTCTGCTGATATCGAGCTGCCGAGAAAGATTTGTCGCACCTGCTCCATAGATGATAGAGAAATTGACGGTCTTGGCATTGCGACGCTGATCAGCTGTGACCTCCTCATACGGCACTCCGTATACACGAGCTGCGGTAGCTCGGTGAATATCTTGCTCCTTGATAAAAGCTTCCTTCATGGCTTCATCTCCGCTGAGGTCTGATATAAGTCTGAGCTCTATCTGCGAGTAATCTGCCGCTAGGAGTATGTGGTCTTTGTCTCGGGGGACAAAGGCGTTTCTGATCTCGCGTCCAGCACGATCTCTGATGGGGATATTTTGGAGATTTGGGTTTTCGCTACTGAGGCGTCCTGTGGCAGCGCGGGCTTGATTAAAGGAACTATGGATTCTGCCTGTCTCGGCATTGACCATGAGTGGTAAAGCATCGACATAGGTAGACTTGAGCTTGCTGTACTTGCGATACATGAGTATGTCACTGACGATCTCATGATCGGCTGCGAGCTCTGAGAGCTTTTCCTCATTGGTGCTGTACTGACCGCTAGCGGTTTTCTTCCAGCGGTAGGGGATCTCTAGTTTGTCAAACAGCACTTCGCCAACCTGCTTAGGCGATGCTATGTTAAAGTGGACTCCAGCTTGGCCGTAGATGTTTCGCTCAATCTTATGGATCTCTCCCGCTAGATCTTTGCTATAAGAGTGCAGGTGCTCTGCATCGAGCTTGATTCCGTGATTCTCTAGTCTAGACAGTACTGTGACCAGTGGCATCTCTACTTCTTGGAAGAGGTCATAGAGCTCTTCTTCCTTGAGAAGTGGCAGAAGGTGGTGGTAGAGCTGAAGTGTGACATCCGCATCTTCTGCAGCGTAGTCGACCACTTTGGCAGGATCGAGATCTCTCATGGAAAGTTGGTTCTTGCCGCGCTTGCCTATGAGCTTCTCGATGGGTATCATCTTGTAATCGAGGTAGGTCTCTGAGAGATAATCTAGTCTATGACGGAGATCTGGCTCTAGCAGATAGTGGGCAATCATAGTATCAAATAGAGGATTCTGAATTTCTACGCCGTAGCGTCGTAGCATATTCATGTCGTACTTGATATTCTGACCTACCTTGATATGCTTCTCTGAGGTGAGGATGTCTGCAAATCTGGCGACCAGTGCGCGCGCTTCGTCTTGATTCTCTGAGACGTGAACATAGAAGCCTTGATGCTTGGCTGTAGAAAACGAGATACCCACCAGCTCAGCTGTCATGGTATCAAGCCCAGTGGTCTCAGTATCTACAGCATAGACCTCTGACGATTCTAGTATGGCTATGAGCTCATCGATCTCCTCCGAGGTGCTCATGAGGCGATAGTCCTTTGCATGATCTTTGATTCCCTCTGACGCTATGCTATACTTCTGCGTTGGAGGCGCTTTTTTCTTTGCGCTCTGAGCGGGCTGGCTGAAAAGGTCAAGCTGCTCTGCCGGCTGCAGGATGCTTTGAGCTAAGGTGCGAAACTCTAAGTCTTGAAATAGCTCTGTGAGCTTGGCTCTGTCATAGTCTACGATCTTGTAGGCACCTGCATCAAATGCCACGGGACAATCTGTGATGATGGTAGCAAGCTCCTTGCTGAGGAGTGCTTGCTCGCGATTTTCTTCTAGGCGCTCCTTGAGTTTACCCTTCAGCTTATCAGTATTGTCCAAGATATCTTCCACGCTGTCATACTCTTGCAAGAGCTTGCTGGCGGTCTTGGGGCCTACCCCGGGTACGCCTGGGATATTATCGGAGCTATCACCCTGCAGTCCTAGGATATCCCGTACTTGATCTACATCTCTGATGCCCCACTTTTCCTTGATCTCTGGTATACCATAGATCTCTACATCCCCACCTTGTCTTCCAGGCTTGTACATAAAGATATTTTCAGAGACAAGCTGTGCATAGTCTTTATCTGGGGTCACCATGAAAACTTGGAAGCCCTCCTTCTCAGCTTGCTTAGCCAGGGTGCCTATAATGTCGTCTGCCTCGTAATTAGCCAGTGTGACGATGGGTATATGGAAGGCTTTGACGATTTCTTTGATATGTGTGAGGGCAATGCCTATATCCTCGGGTTGCTCGTCGCGATTGGCCTTGTAGGGTTCATACATCTCATGCCTGAATGTGGGGCCGCTCAGATCAAATGCTACTGCGATGTGGGTGGGCTTTTGGTTCTTCATCAGATCCCACAGTGTCCTCACAAATCCTGCGATCGCGGAGGTATTGAGACCTTTGCTGTTGATCAGAGGTCTATTGATAAATGCAAAGTGGGCGCGATAGACAAGCGCGTGACCGTCAAGCAAAAAGAGCTTTTTCTCCATGTGGCGAAGGTCGGAAAAAAACTGGTCAGAGTCGGATGAGCTCTTCAGTGTAAGGAACTAGACAGAGTTACTCCTTTTTCTCTGGACTTAGAGTGTCATGCGATTTCTTGATTTTTAGATACTCTTTGACGAGATCATTGGGTACCAGGATGGCGAGATTATACTGCTGCAAGCTCCACTGGCCATCGCTATCTTGCTGGATAACTCCACTCCCACGACACTCACCCATCCAGGTGTCGAGTACTTCATCAAACCACGCAAGTGCACCATCATGATGGAAATATATCTCGCGATCAACAGTGGTAAATGCCCATGCGGTATCGCGGTTAAAGTACTCAGCAGACCACTCTTGCAGCTCATGGGCATACCATTTCTCTGTGGCGTCAGTACCCAGAAATATGCCTTCTCGAGCCATAAAACTAAAGTAGTAGTCTTCGTCAGCAGTGGCAGCTGCGTGGTGCCACTGATTCATATATTGATGTAGCTCTTGGGACAGTGCTTCTTCTTTACACTCCTCATTGCGTGTGTCGATGATGTGGATAATCTGCCAATTCTCACCTGATCGAGAGAGCTGAATATCATTTACACCACAGTGATGAAACTCACCGTCTACGTAGAACGAATATGGCAACCACGCGTGCGCGAGATGACCATCCTGTGATATCTTGTAAGACCATATTTTTTCTCGTTGGCTTTTGGGCGAAAGCCCTCCTATCATAGTACACAGATCCCTACCTCTGATCTGAGGACTGAGCTCACCTGACTGCGGATGTATGGTGCGCAAGATAGCGTCATCCCTCAGCGCGGTAGTCATGAGTGCGCTATCTGCAGTGTGGATGGCATAGAAAAAGTCATGCAAAGTGGCGCGAATGAGCTGATGATCTTGGGCACTTGCAGAATGAAAAATCAGGAAAACGAATAGGATGGTGAATGGCTTCATAGCTTTGATGCTGTGATCAGGGGATTTATAAAAAATGTGTCGCTGCTTGTACTCGTAAATGTACTGGTGAAGGTCGTCTATGTACTGGGAATCGAGGTAGGTGTGCAAAACCACTTGGGGGAGGCTGACTACGGTCTGTACTTTACGCTTCTCAATTTTGTATGGCTATTTCAGATTATCTCTGACTTTGGCTTGCAGAACTTTACGAATAGTCACGTAGCTGCACATCCAGTGCTGGCGCAGAAATATTTTCCTCAGATACTGACGCTCAAGGCTCTTCTGTCTTTGGCTTTCGCCGGAATAGTACTCCTGGCAGGATGCTTACTGGGCTACACTCAGAGCCATCCTAAGATCCTAGGACTGCTCGTCCTGAATCAAGTCCTGATGAGTTTGATCATCTATCTAAGAAGTAATGTGACTGCACTGGGATATTTCAGACAAGAGAGTATCTTCTCTGTACTGGACAAGGTGCTTATGATCTGCCTATTAGCCCCGTTGCTATATGGGGTAGTAGACGGCTGGACCCTGCGACTGGATCTAGGTACATTCGTGCTGATCCAGACAATTGCCTTGGGTATGTCGGTACTCGTCACGGGCACATTTGTAGTGATGCGTCTAGGGAAATTGCGCTGGAGGTGGTCGCCAGTGTTTCTGAGATATCTGTGGCGCCAATCGCGATGGTTTGCACTGGTGGTGTTCCTGATGATGATATATACCCGTGTGGATGCTGTGATGATCGAGCAGTTGCATGCTCGCGGTGTAGAGGAAGCGGGCATCTACGCGGCTTGCTACCGACTGCTAGATGTGAGTAACATGCCAGCGTTTCTAGTTGCAAGCTTTCTGATTCCTCTCTTTGCGAGACACAGGAAGGATACGAATCTTTCGCGAAGGCTGTGGGTAATGTCTTTTCGCGGTCTTCTCGTCATCTATCTGGGGGCAGTGCTTGTAGTGCTGATATCAGCGAGCGAGATCCTGCAGCTGCTGTATGATGGATGGACTGGCTACTGGACGGATGTATTCGTCTATTTGTTTCCAAGCTGTCTCGCATGGGTGGTGATGTATAGCAGTGGCGCATGGCTGACAGCGACAGAGCGACTTAAGCCTCAGATAGCGCTCTATATACCAGGTGTACTACTTAATGTAGTGCTCAATTACTACTTGATTCCTGTACATGGTGCTCAGGGAGCGGCTATGAGTACACTAGCAACGCAGCTGGCCATGGGTGCTGGAATCCAATGGATGGCTAAGAAGCGACTGGCTCCAGCTATGGATCTAGACAGTGTGAAGCGCTGGATGCTATTGATGTTTCTATGTGTAGGGCTGGTACTACTGGCGTCTACACTAGATTACTTCTGGGTGTACGAGTGCCTTGGAGCGATTATTGTATATCTAGTGGCGGTCAAGATTCTTGAGATCATCGATCTCCAAGATTGGCTGCAATTGAAGCAGCGGATCTAGAATAAGACTTGTGGATACTAGCGAGCCTGAAGCCGCGTTTCACCTTACAACCGACCCAAACGAACAGCTCAACGAAAACTATGGATGATCAGAACAGTTTCGTAGGCTTGATCAAGGTACTATGGAAATGGAAAGCCTACATCATACTAGCTTGTGTGATCGTGGGCATCATCAGCATCATTGCCTCGCTCAGCCTCGATAATTACTATCGCGCAAGCACAATATTTTACCCCGCCAGTCAAGAAAATTTTAAGCCAGAAAAAGTCTTTGGTGAAGGAGTAGATTACTTCTATGGTGGTCGAGATGATCTTGACCGTATGCTGACAGTAGCACAGTCGTCTGAAGTGAAAGATTACTTGATAGAATCGATGAATCTCTATGAGCACTACGAAATAGATCCAGATGGTCCACTGGCCGTGCTCAAGATTAGAAAAAAATTGGCCGGCTTGATGACGATCAGCAAGACCAAATATGGCGCTGTAGAGATCGCCGTAGAAGATACTGATCCTGAAGTTGCTAGTCAGATCGCCAATGCTGCAAGAAGCAAAACCGATGAAATCATACAGCGTGTGTACAAGGCACAGCTTCTAAACACCATGAAAACGATCAAGCAAGATCTGTCCACTAAAGAGGCGCTGGTAAGAGGCCTAGAAGACTCTGTACAGTTTCTGCGAACCAAGTATGGCATCTACGATGCTGCAGGCCAGGCTGAAGTGCTGTCTACACTTGTGCTCGAAGCCAAGAGTAAGCTTGCTAGAGAGAAAGCTCGGGTTACCGACTTAGAGAAAAATACTACCCTGTCGCGTGATACAATAAGAATCTTGCAAGCTGGAGTACGCGGCCTAGAAAAAGAAATAGAAAGCCTCACATCGTCTGACGAAAGCTCAAGTTTTAATCTCGGCAGTCTCAATAGTGGCAGAGAAAAGATAGCATCCATCACACAGCGGATAGGAATAGAGAGCACTCAGATCAGCTATCAGAAGCTAAAATTGGCCCAGTATCAAGTATTCACAGACTATGAGGCCAAAGCGACATTCACAGTAGAGGAAGCCACAGTACCCTATCAAAAATCTCGACCACGCCGCTCACTCATGGTCATGGGCTCAGTATTGGCGGCGTTTCTCTTTTCGATTGTTGCGGTTATCATCTTTGATAGAGTTCGTACCATCAAGTGGGAAGCTGCCTAGTATGAAGTCCATCTCCTATGCAGAGCTCAACCCACTGCAGCGTGTAGGATCTATACTATTCCTCGCAGTGCTAGTGGCTTCCTCTGGACTTAGCATCTACACAGAAGAAATAGCCTTGCTAGCTGTACCAGCGCTGTTGCTCGGTATAGCGACTGTAATACTCATGCCGAGGGTCTTTCCTATCATATACTTCATGACGCTGCCCTATAGCATGGAGATCTCCTTCAGTGATAGCCTTGGAACTGATCTGCCCAGTGAGCCACTTCTTCTTCTGATGACAGGTCTAGCGCTGATTCATCTCCTCTGGAGATCTCATATCATAGACAAGGGACTACTGACTCATCCCGTATCCATTCTGCTTTATATACATCTGAGTTGGATACTACTGAGTACACTCACTAGCACCCACGGGGTGATCAGTTTAAAATTTTTAGCCGCAAAATCGTGGTATATAGGCGCCTTATATCTACTTCCTGTATTGTGGTACAGCTGGCGAGAGATCATGTCGCTGAGCAAATACATGATTTACAGTACCATACCCCTAGCATTGTTTGTGCTGATCAAGCATGCTCAGAGTGGATTTGGCTTTGTAGAGGCCAATACGGTCATGGCGCCTTTTTTCAGAAATCACGTGACCTATGCCGTATTTTTTCTTTTTTCGCTGCCATTTTGCTGGTGGCACTATAGAGAAGCGCGTGAGACTAACGTGAAATACCGCTGGATCGGAATTACTCTATTCTTCTGTATAGCGCTTTACTTTAACTATACCCGTATCGCCCATATAGGCATGGTCCTACTTCCCGTCGCCTATATCATCATGAGATACAATCTGACTAAAATATTTCTTATCAGCGCACTAGCCACTGTCATAGGTCTTGCGACTTGGCTCACTACTGATAGGAATTTTGTAAAGCTTGCACCAGATTATAGTACGACCATAGCCCATAAGAACTTTGAGGATCTACTAGAGGCCACTTTAAAAGGTAAAGATGTATCGAGCATGGAGCGCGTTTATCGCTGGGTAGCGGCGGGATTTATGGTTGCAGAGAGACCAGTGATGGGATTTGGGCCAGGTACATTCTATGAAAACTATAGGCCGTATACTGTGCTTGCCTTTCGCACTTATGTGAGTAATAATGAAGAGCGGAGTGGAATACACAATTATTTCCTTATGCTCTTTGTGGAGCAAGGACTCGTGGGATTATTAATTTTTCTTACGCTCTGGGTATATGCTCTCCTGCGAGCAGAGAGACTTGCCAATACGCTTCCTTCAGCCTCAGGAAAAGCTCTCGCTGCTGTGATCTATATGACGATGATAAGTATAGGTCTGGTACACTTGCTCAATGATCTCATAGAAACAGACAAAGTGGGGACTTTCTTCTTTATTTCTTTGGCTGTACTCGTGATTCTTGATGTAAATCGTCATACCTTGCCGAAGTGAGATCAATCATCATTGCGATCATAGTGTATGTAGCTGTCACAGCAGACATGAGTGCTCAAGGTGGGATCATGTATTCGGTGTCTTTCGACAAAATGCTCACCGAGCTCAACCTTTCTGTAGAAGTGCCTGTGGAGCGCTGGCTTAAATTGCAGGCTATATTGTCCGATGACTATTTACAATACCAGGTAGTCTTAGCAGATCAAGATATAGAATTGAGAGTCGTGGTGAAAAAAGATCCTATACCCTCTATATGGCCTCATCTCGAATATAGTCGCATACTGGCGCATGTGGCAAGTAATTCTCTTGGCGGAGAATACCTTTTCTCTACCTTGGAAGGAGCGAGTGAACACAGTGACTGGCACATGAGTGCAGATTTCGCACCTAAAATTTCATTCTCTGAGAGAGCGCATGGTAAAATGTGGAGCTACTTCAAAGATGGACGAGGACTCGTGACGGTCATTGCCCTGTATGATGATCCAGACACATGGCGCGACAGCTATTATAACTTTATACATTTTTAGATATGGTATCGGCATATATAGGAAAAGACAAGTATCGCACACGGATAGAACTGGGAAATCACAGCCTCATAGCCGACGAGCCCACAAGTCTTGGCGGTCAAGACAAAGGCCCTGACCCGTTCGCACTATTGCTAGCCTCACTTGGCGCTTGCGTTGCGATGACCCTGCGTATGTATGCAGATCGGAAAAAGTGGAGTCTTGATGGAGTAATCGTAGAGCTCTCTCTCACCAGAGAAGACAACAGATCAGTCATTCATAGGCGAATCACCAGCCAAGGAGACCTTGACGAAACCCAGACAGCTCGCCTCATAGCTATAGCGAGCAAATGCCCTGTCAGCAAAGTCATCACTGGAGAGGTAGCAATAGAGCCTCTTCCTGCCTAACTCAGCGCTGCCAGTCAGAGACTTCTAGCTCGAATAACTCTTCTACTCTAGTCTGAAAGACATGTGCTAATCTGAGGGCGAGCACTGTGCTAGGCACATACTTTGATTGCTCGATAGCGTGGATAGTCTGCCTACTGACTTGAATCTTGTCAGCCAACTGAGCTTGGGTCATATCATGTCGCGCTCGTTCTACTTTGATCGTATTCTTCATATCACACGGATTTTCTGAATTTGACCAATTGCCAGTGAAAGCGGATGATATAAAAGACTAGGACGGTAAACATATTAAAGATCATCACGTACCAGAAGCCATCATTGTAGAGAAAAGCGATAGCTAATACGAGTAATGCGTAGTTGAAATAAGTGGACCAGACCAAAGAGTCCAAGCGCAAGCTTGTAATGTATTCATCCTCATCTGGCACCTTGCAAAATGCGACAAGTAAGCCACCAATGATTATACCGATACCTATGATTTCGTCGTACAAATCACCAGGCGCATCAAACAAGCCGTCCTGGCTACCTACTGGGATGCTGAGTAAAGACCAATCTGCGATGATGTAAAGCAAACCTAGGAGGGCGCTTGGGATGAGGAGGATCCAGCCGTAGATTTTGAGTTTTTCGGGAAGAAGGAGTGTGGATTTCATGAGGTACAAGTTGTTGATTTGTATAGTATGACGTACATTGTGTCAAGTTTGTTTTACATAAAGTAAGAAATTTTTTCATAGACTTTACAGTAAAGTTTATATATTTGCGGTATTATGAAAACATCCACCGCCACTCAACAAATCCTAGCTCTCCTCTCTCAGCACCACTCCCTGCGACCTATTGAGCTTCACAAAATCACCAATATCTCCCGACAGCGAATCCACTCGCAGCTAAAATCTCTGCTTCTCTCTGATCAGATCATCCGTAGAGGAAAGTCCCCACTCACCTACTACTCGCTCAAGACCGAAGCGCAGCAGAGTTCAGAACAAATATTGCAACTCACTGACACACAGCGAGAAACACTCAATCAAGATTTCCTCATCATCAAGCGACAAGGCACACAGGTCACTGGACAAAGAGCCGTATGCGACTATGCGCAAGAGCACAATGTAGACCCACAAGAAGTCGCAGAAAAATTTGTAAAAGCTCGACAGACACAGAAAAAATTATCAACCCTTCATGATGGCTCTACTGCAGATCAGCTCATACAACTTGAGGAAAAAAAACATGTCATTCCAGGTCTTATAGAGCGCTATCAGTGCGCTGACTACGCAGAGATCGATGGATTTGGAAAGACGGCCATAGCCAAGAAAGTACATGCTGCCAAAGCCAGTAAGAACGCAGTCTTACAGATGGAAATCTTCAGACAGACTGAAAGACAAATACACGACATGATCACCGAGTATGGCATAGAGGCAGTGGCATTTGTCCCGGGTGCTACTGACGTGGGAAAAACTTTTATGAAACAGTGGCAACAAACACTTGACCTGCCGCTACCTCATATCAACCTAGTGAGAGTCGCTCAAGACACTAATGTGCCTCAGGGCGCCATTTCTCTGCAGAGAGATCGCGAGGATTACACCTCATACACAATGGTACCAGGAGATCACAGGCGATTTCGGCACGTTTTGTTGCTAGATGATAGTGTAATCAGTGGCACCACGATCAACCAAGCTGCACAGAGCTTACTCAAGGAGGAGGTAACAGAACGCGTGTCCGCATTCACCTTACTATTTGCCCGAAAGGGCTAAAAATCTCACAGCGTGTCAGCTCCTAGAAGCCGTTGACACCGTTCACAGTCGTGTACTTGAA
Source organism: Saprospiraceae bacterium (assembly GCA_020630495.1). GTDB lineage: Bacteria > Bacteroidota > Bacteroidia > Chitinophagales > Saprospiraceae > JAHDBH01. The sequence goes on along the minus strand of JAHDBH010000052.1, from coordinate 6,261 downwards.
GCTCAATTTCTGATCTGGATGTATACGCTTAAATGCTGACTGCACAGCTATCGTGCCCTCGTGAAAACCGCATAGAATCAGCTTGAGCTTGCCCTCGTAAGTATTGATGTCACCTATCGCATAGATGCCCTCCACGCCAGTACTGTAATCCTTGGTGTCCACCCTGATCGCGTTCTTGTCCAGATTGAGACCCCAGTTCGCTATAGGGCCTAATTTGGGCGAAAGCCCGAACAACGGCAAGAAAGCATCCGCATCCACCCAGCTCTCTCCGTCTATCTTATGCCTGATCATCACTTTCTCTAGGTGATCAGCACCATCAAGCCCTCGCACTTCAGCTTCTGTCTTGAGATGAATTTTTCCCGACTCAGCTAGAGATATCACCTTCTCCACCGAGTCCAGTGCTCCGCGGAAGCTGGATCGTCGATGCACCAGTGTGACCGACGCACAGATATCTGCAAGATATATCGTCCAGTCCAGCGCGCTATCTCCGCCGCCTGCTATCACAAGGCGCTTATCAGCATATACCTCTGGATCCTTGACCATATACTCGATACCTTTCTTCTCGAATTTTGCGAGATTAGGTAAAGGCGGCTTTCTCGGCTCAAAACAGCCCAGTCCACCAGCGATGATGATCACAGGCGCATGGATCTTACTACCGCCAGATGTAGTGATGACGTAGGCCCCATCAGCATCCACATCGATTTCCTCAGCTCGCTCACCTAGGGTAAATCCCGGCTTGAAGGGTGCGATTTGCTCCATGAGATTATCCACCAGCTCTCCCGCAAGTATGGTAGGGTATCCTGGAATATCGTAGATGGGCTTCTTAGGATAGATCTCGGCGCATTGGCCACCAGGTATCGGCAGAGCATCTATAAGATGACATCGCAGCTTGAGCAGTCCCGCCTCAAAAACCGTAAATAGACCGCAGGGCCCAGCACCGATGATAGCTATATCAGTATGAATCATATCTATATTTCTCGCAGCTATAACTCTCTAGGTAGCACAGATAATTGCGACCTTTATCATAGAGCGAGCTGTATGAAGCGCAAAAGTACTCAGACCATAGCGCCGATCAGGACTCTACACCATCGATATGCCGACAGTACGTATCAGAAATATCCTCTTTGATCTGGGCAATGTCCTAGTAGATCTCGATATGGATCTATGGACTGCAGAAGTCCTTGAGTTCTTTGATGTCAGCTCTATGGATCAGCTGCCACCTATCATCTTTGACAAGATCCATGAGTACGAGCGAGGCGAGATCAGTACATCGCTATTCATCAATCACATGCTGCGCAATTCTCCTAGAGATCGTCAAGCACTCGACGCGATTAATTGTTGGAATAGCATGCTACTAGGCATCAGGTACCATAGGCTAGACGTACTCGCCAAACTCACTCAGAAGTACAAGCTCTATGTGCTATCCAATACTAATGAGCTTCACATAGAATGGGTCGACAAGTATCTCATGAAACGTCTTAAGTTTCCTGCCTTCTATGGCTTATTTGAAGAAATATACTTGAGCCACGAAATCAAGAAAAATAAACCCGGAAAAGACTCTTTTCAGCACGTCATCGACAACTCTGGGATACGCGCAGAAGAGACACTCTACCTCGATGATCGTCAAGAAAATCTTGATACCGCATCTAGTCTCGGCTTTCACTCCGTCTATGTACCTCCATCCAGAGAAGTGACCGAACTCTTAGATGAACTAGGCCTACTTTCCTAGATCGTATATCTACCGTCTGGAAGCCTCTGTCGATAGGCTTTCATCCTGTGAATCACTCACAGTAACTTTGGCAGATATGACATACGACGACTTCACTATACTCGCCCAAGAAGCCATCCTCAAGGCACAGCAGAATACTGGCAAACTTTCACAGCAGGGCGTAGACACACCACACCTTCTGCAAGCGATCCTGCAGACAGATCCTTCTATAGCTGATAATCTTCTAGCACCAGCAGGCGCAGATCTACCCACACTCGCGGCGGATCTCAAAGCGATGGTCAAGAAATACCCTAAAGTAGAAGGCGCAGAAAAACAATATCTCACAGATGCGAGCAATCAAGCCCTCGCGAGAGCTAAGCGTCAACTCAGTGACTACGGCGATGACTACATTTCCCTAGAGCTCATCATCCTTGGCATACTACAAGGTCAGGACAAAGGATCAGATGTACTCAAGAAAAATAAAATCTCTGAGGATTCTTTTTTGGAGGCTTTCGCCCAAATGCGAAAAGGACGCAAAGTATCTGATCGCAGCGCAGATGGCAACTACAATGCCCTCAATAAATTTGCCATTAATCTCAATGAAAGGGCAAAAAGCGGAAAACTCGATCCCATAGTAGGCAGAGACGAAGAAATACGACGTATACTTCATATACTCTCTAGACGCAAAAAAAATAATCCAATCCTCGTAGGCGAAGCTGGCGTCGGCAAGACTGCAATTGTGGAAGGCATCGCTTGGCGTATAGTCGATGGAGATGTACCAGAAAATCTCAAATCAAGACAAATATATTCACTGGACCTTGCTGGACTCATTGCTGGAGCAAAATTCAAAGGAGAATTTGAAGAACGACTCAAGGCTGTCATCAAAGAAGTCAATGCAAGTGATGGACAAGTCATACTATTTATAGACGAAATACACTCTCTCATAGGAGCTGGCGGCGGCGACGGTGCCATGGATGCAGCTAATATTCTCAAACCAGCTCTGGCACGAGGAGAACTTCGTACTGTCGGTGCAACAACATTTGACGAATATCAAAAATACTTTGAAAGCGACAAAGCTCTCGTTCGTAGATTCCAGACTGTATACATAGACGAACCTAGCGTAGGCGATACCATATCCATACTTCGCGGTATACAAGATAAATACGAAGTCTACCACAAAATCGAAATTCTGGACGAGGCCCTCGTGGCTGCTGCAGAACTCAGCAATCGATATATCACTGATCGCTACCTACCTGACAAGGCCATAGACCTCATAGATGAAGCCAGTGCCAAACTCCGACTAGAACTTGATAGTGTACCTGATCTAGTAGATGATCTTGAAAGAAAAGTACGCCAATTAAAAATAGAAAAAGAAGCAGTAAAGAGAGAAGGTAATGATAAAAAAGCTCAGCTACTACAAGATGAACTGACAGAAGTCCAAAAGCAATATGATAATGTGCGTAAACAATGGGAGGACGAAAAATCAATCATCGATAAGACCCAAAATATCAAGAAAGAAATAGAGCAGCTTCATCACGAAGCTGACGTCGCAGAGCGCGATAGCAACTTCGAAAAAGTAGCTAAACTGCGATACGGTAAAATTCAAGAACTCGAGGCAGCCTATGAAGAAGCTGAAAAACAACTCGACAAACTTCCAGAAGGTAAACGCTATACCAAAGAGAATGTCACAGCACAGGACATAGCGGATGTAGTAGCTCGCTGGACTGGAATACCTGTCCAAAAAATGCTGCAAAGCGACAAAGACAAACTTCTCAAACTCGAAGATCAAATAAGTCAGCGCCTCGTAGGACAGAAAGAAGCAGTATCAGCTGTCGCCGATGCCGTGCGTAGGTCGCGAGCTGGGTTAGCCGACGAGAAGAAACCTATAGGGTCATTTATATTTCTAGGGCCTACAGGCGTGGGTAAGACCGAACTAGCCAAAGCACTTGCAGAAGTCCTATTCAATGATGAAAACGCCATCACGCGCATAGACATGAGTGAATATCAAGAGAAACACTCTGTCTCACGACTAGTAGGAGCCCCTCCAGGATATGTCGGCTACGATGAAGGAGGACAGTTGACCGAGGCCGTACGGCGAAAGCCATACAGTATAGTCCTCCTAGACGAGATCGAAAAAGCACACCCTGATACCTTTAATATCCTATTACAAGTATTAGACGATGGCCGCCTCACCGATAATAAAGGCCGTGAAGCGAATTTTAAAAATACCATCATCATCATGACCTCCAATATGGGCGCTCAGACCATTCTCGAAAACTTTGAGGATCTAGAGGCCGTAGGAGAAAACCACCGGAAAGATATTCTCGCTACCACTAAGGAGGAAGTATTTGGCGTACTGAAAGAGCAGCTTAGACCAGAGTTTCTCAATCGCATAGATGAGAAAATCATGTTTCTTCCTCTCACCCAAGATGAGATAAAAGTAATAGCTGGTTTCCAACTCAAAAAACTTGGGAAACAACTAAAAAGACAGGAAATATCTATAGAGTACACAGACGTCGCCATGGATAAACTAGCAGAGCTAGGATATGATCCTCAATTTGGCGCTAGACCACTTAAGCGTGTCATCCAGCAGCGCATCATAGACCCGCTGAGTCGCAAGCTCCTTGCTGGAGACATAAAAGCCGAACAAACTGTCTATGTAGATCACTCTGCTGATAATTTTGTGTTCCCCACAGCAAAACCAACGAAAAAAAAGCCACCCACCAAAAAGTCTAATCCACAGCCTAAATCATCCACATCTAAAGTGAAACAAGCCGAGGTAGATGAGAGCATGGATAAAGAGTAGCGTCAGCATATAGAGTAAATTATAGGACTTTAACAAAAGTCGTATTATGAGATTATTTTGGCTTTTGGTATTTCCTTAAGACTTTTGATATAGTCTGGTTAAGTAGATAGAGCTTCCTTGGAAGTATACTTAATAGGCGCTACATTAGTGTCTATGAAAACACATCTACTTACACTCTTGCTGACGTCATTTTCCACAATTCTTTTTGGACAATGGAATTTCACCCCAGAAGTCGGATATGCTAATGTGCTACCTGAGGAAATAGACTTTAATCAAACCTGGACATATACGGATAGACCTATCTCTGGATGGTCGAGCGTGAATATAAACCGCGCAATCAGTAGCCCGACATTGGGCTTTACTATCGAATATAGTGTACCAGATGGCAGATTCTCTGCAGGTTCTAGAGTTTCTACCTTGCGTAGGTCAACCACTTATCTGAACGAGTCGGGTCGAGTGATTAACGGAGTCTTTAACAGTGATCCGCCTGTAGACACACGTATCAGCTTTACAGAGGCCAGGGCGTATGTGAAGTATAGCATAGAGCTACCTGTGTTTTGGCGCATCAGTGTCGCAGCTGGTCCGTCTATTGCCTGGAGCCAGCATGATTACGTAGCACAGCGTGACAATGTCGTTATGGACAATCGGACCTCCATCACTTCAGAGTATACCATGACCGATTCTCGTAGGATCATCGGAAGATTTCTTGAATTATCTGGTGATTTTCGTTTAAGTGACCGAGTAGGGTTACGTGGAGCCATGGCTCATGCAGTATATCGCAAGGATAGCGTACGGCAAAGAAATTTCACTATGACAACTGGACTTGTCGTTTATCTCTAGAGCAATTGGGTCAGCCCTGCGGCTTGTCATAGATCAAGGCGTGATGCAAGCGCAGGGCTTGCTCGTCCACAGGTAGTCCCAGTACTGCGCTGTAGTCATCTGCTTTGCGCGCTCGTGGATAGTGCTCGCTCACGTGCCCAGGCATTTCATGACGTAGCAAATATGCTTCTGCTGCGAGATACGCTGGTAGATGAAACTGTGTATGTGGATCTAGAAGTCCTGGGACCAGCTGCTCATTGGATATTATCATCACGCCATCTTCTGCGTTCTGCTCAGCACTATGGACCGTGTCAGGATGCAAAGGCGACAAAAACGGGTGCTTGTAGAGCACGATGCGCTGGTAGTCTTGGTAGTACGGCTTGTCTTGATCTAGAGATAAGTAGATCCATGGTGCTAGGATGGCAGCATGCACGTCTTCAGGCACATCAGTAACACCTGGCTTGGTAAACTCGCTACTGCGCAGATAAAGACTCATCCGCAGATCAAAGAGCTCTAGTTGCTCCGGTGTAAGAACTCGCAGGGAAGGCAGAGACTTATACAGCAAGCCACGGAGCTCTGGGCTCAGGCGCGGTGGATTGCGCCTCCACCACCACATATTGATCTGAGGGCGGAAGATGAAGATCGCCGCCAGTAGGAGGGCTGGAGGAATCATCCACACACTGAGTTCTGTGTGAGACTCCACGAAGGATAGATATCCGATGACGATGACCGCCAGTGCTAGTGGCCCCATGAGCAGTGCAGAAAACCTCATACCGTAAAAATAGACCTGTCATCTCTGGCTATATCAATAAAAGACTCTATTTTTGCCGACCGCTAGAAAATGATGTGTAAGTACGTCAGCTTTAGCGACACGGTACCTTAGCTCAGTTGGTAGAGCAATGGACTGAAAATCCATGTGTCCCTGGTT
>JAHDBH010000204.1 GCA_020630495.1 Saprospiraceae bacterium | reverse complement strand
GTAAGACTCGACATGCATGCCGTGCACGCTAGAAGCTGTGAGACTGTTCATCTAGGCGAAATGATTAGACGGCTCGCGTAAAACGTAGGGTGTATCTATTTTCTGTCGTTGGACGATAAATTGATGATGCAACCAGACACACTTAACGGAACTAACCCCTTCACATCTTGACTACGTTCACTACTCGCCATCCGCTCTGCAGTCGGAGGGCAACGCGATAGAGTCCTTGAGGATAGCTGCTCAGATCCATCTGGAGCTGATAATCGCTCTGAGGATCGGTAAATTGCATATCCATCACCACGCTGCCAGAGGCTGTGAGGAGCTTGTATCCCAGGATGGGCTCAGCTCTTGTGAGCTCTATGGTGAGCTGGTCTGTGGTGGGATTAGGAAAGGCGGTGATTTCTGACGGCTCATGATCGAGCTCTTCTACGTCCGTGATGATATCTTCATCGCATCCAGGAACGACACATCCGAGGCTATCGACTTTGAGGACCCATGAGTTTTGATTATACGGTCTGCCTGTTGTGGTATGCGCATATCCAGTTGCTATATATCCACCATCAGAGGTGGCAAGAGGCGTGCCTTCAAACTTATTAGTATCATGATAGTTCAAGTGACTTCCAGTATAGAATCGATGCCACAGTATTTTGCCCTTTGAATTCATTGATGTGAGACTAGCCATGTTATGGAAAATACCAGGTGGCAGGGAGTCTTGAGAGCTTCTAGTATTCCACCTCTCCCCAGTGAGGATGTAGTGACCGTGGTGGCCCGGGGCGATCCTGTGCCAGAATGCATAGGCAAAGGTGTCGACCTTGGTTTCCCATAGGATCTCAAGTTCCTCGTCAAATCCTATGGCATAGTAGGAGGTGCTATCAGGGAAAAACACGCCTAGGGAATCTATGTGATTAATGTCCTCATATTTACCGCAGGCAATGAAGCTGGAGTCATTGACTTGAATTACATCAGCGAGGATGATGGAGGCGTCTCTTGAGCGCGAGGGGTAGAATCGGCGCTTTTCGAGATTCCCCAGGCTATCTACACGCATGAGTATGGCCTGATGTAGTCTGGTCTTCAGATCGTGAAGCGTGAAGAAGGACTTGTCGTGATTGCGCCAGCCTACCTGGATCAGATCTCCATCAGAAGTCTCGACGATGCCGGCGCCCATGGTATTGCCTTCATCTCTATAGGGGTGTAAGTACGTTTTGTCAAAGAGCGTTTCACCCATATCACTGATGATGGACAGCCTAAGATCTGCCGGCGGGGCACTCCATGGATTGAGATATTGCCTGAATCCAGAAAGTGCGATGTTACCATTTTCCATCCATGTAACGTCTCTAAACTTTTCGGCACTGTCAGGTGTGCCAATGATTGTTTCTGTCACCAGCACAGAGTCTCGATAATCATACTTGGTAAAGGTGGTATTTACCTGAAATGAATCACGCTCATCGTAGTACGTCTTATTGCCAAAGCAATAGAGGTATTTTTCATCCGCAAGGACTCTGTAAATTTCCCAAGCGATGGTGCTATCAGCTAGTTCGGCCTCTCTGATGAATCTGCCCTGCTTAGTCATTTCTATCACTAGTTCATTACGACCATCCTCATTATCAACACCAAATAGTAAATAAGAGCTGTTAAGTTCAATTATGTCAGCGGTATTCTCTTGCAGCGGCAGATCATGTTGAAGATTAAAGGTTGAAATCTGTGCCCATGAGGTATCCATAGAAGATATACATAGCAATAAAAGAAGTGCCAATCTGGTCAGGTGTTCGAAGTTTCTCATCTGACTGCTTATTGGATGATGAGTATAGAGGTGAAGACTTCTGTCGACGTCTCCACAGTGAGATAGTAGCTAATAGGAGCGACATGTGATACATCATACGCTTTTACTCTATTCATGGCATCGTATCTATTGATCACGTGACCAGAGATATCGCTGAGATAGATAGCAAGTATGCGGGTATCTGGAGGCAGACTGATATGTACTTCATCAGAGGTGGGATTGGGATACAGAAGTAGACCTGTATTACTCACGCCCTCATCATCGGCTCTGTTAACTATAGGCACAGCATTCTGCCCATTGGGCAGAAAGGCTAGCGGAGTAAACCGACCTGTCACGAGCAGATCTCTCGCAAGCAACCGTTCATCGGCGGAGCTTCTGCTGTCGATATTATTCAGGCCTACAAAGGTGATGGAGTCACTCACAGCATCTGTAATGGGCTCTAAGGGGATAGTCTCTAGAAAACTATTGGTCTGCTTATAGTCACT
>JAHDBH010000203.1 GCA_020630495.1 Saprospiraceae bacterium | reverse complement strand
AAAATTTTAGGTAAAATGCTCAAACCAATCAACGACAGAGTGGTCATCAAGCCCGCTCAAGCCGATGAAAAAACTAGTGGAGGTATCATCATACCAGATACAGCTAAGGAAAAGCCACAGCGTGGCGAAGTCATCGCTGTAGGTCCTGGAAAAGATGGCAATCTCATGACAGTAAGTACAGGTGACACAGTTCTCTATGGTAAGTATAGCGGACAGGAGCTCAGCTATGAGGGAGATGACCTACTCATCATGCGCGAAGACGATATACTAGTCATACTTGACAAGTAGTGCACGAGTCTATCTCAAGATCGTAATTGTTCCAATCAATAAATAATCAAAAGCAATAGCAATGTCTAAAGAAATAAGTTTTAACTCAGACGCACGAGCTAAGCTCAAGTCTGGTATCGACAAGTTGGCTGATGCTGTCAAGGTGACACTCGGCCCCAAAGGAAGGAATGTAGTCCTACAGAAGAGCTTTGGTTCTCCAGCCATCACCAAGGATGGTGTCACGGTAGCCAAGGATATCGAGCTGGAGGATCCAGTGGAGAACATGGGAGCTCAGATGCTCAAGGAAGTAGCCAGCAAGACAGCTGATCTCGCAGGAGACGGTACCACTACAGCTACTGTACTCGCTCAGGCGATGGTGGCTGCTGGAATGAAGAATGTCACTGCAGGAGCCAATCCTATGGATCTCAAGCGTGGTATAGACAAAGCCGTACAGGCCGTCATCGCTGATCTCAAGAAGCAGACGGAAGTTGTAGGAAGCGACTTCGAGAAGGTCAAGCAAGTAGGATCCATCTCTGCTAATAATGATAATGAGATCGGCGGCCTCATCGCTGACGCTATGAAGCGCGTGACTAAGGATGGTGTGATCACTGTAGAGGAAGCAAAGGGTACGGATACATATGTAGACGAGGTGATCGGTATGCAGTTTGACAGAGGATACCTCTCTCCCTACTTTGTGACCAATGCCGAGGACATGACGACCGAGTATGAGAATCCTCTCATCCTCATCCATGACAAGAAGGTCAGCAATATGCAGGACATCGTGCCAGTACTAGAGAAAGCTGTACAAGCAGGTCGTCCACTACTCATCATTGCAGAGGACATAGAGAGCCAGGCACTAGGAGTACTTGTAGTGAATAGACTGCGCGCACAGCTCAAGATATGTGCCGTAAAAGCTCCTGGATTTGGTGATCGCAGAAAAGCCATGCTTGAGGATATCGCTATCCTCACTGGTGGAACAGTCATCTCTGAGGAGAAAGGCTACAAGCTGGACAGCACTGAGCTAGATCATCTAGGTACAGCTGAGAAGATCGTCATCGATAAAGACACCACTACTATCGTCAATGGTGCTGGAGACAGCGAGATGATCAAGACACGCATTGGTCAGATCAAGCAGCAGATCGAGAACACTACTTCTGACTACGACCGCGAGAAGCTCCAGGAGCGTCTTGCCAAGCTTGCAGGCGGTGTAGCAGTCCTATATGTAGGTGCAGCTACAGAAGTGGAGATGAAAGAAAAGAAAGATCGCGTAGATGACGCACTACATGCTACCCGCGCTGCGGTAGAAGAGGGCATAGTAGCTGGTGGAGGTGTAGCTCTGGTACGAGCTATATCCAGCCTTGATAGCGTCGAAGGATCCAATGAGGATGAGAAAATCGGAATCAACATCGTACGCAAAGCTCTCGAGCAGCCGCTACGTGTGATCTCTGAGAATGCTGGTGTAGAAGGTAGTGTAGTCCTCCAGGAGGTCAAAAACGCTAAAGGCTCGCACGGCTACAATGCTCGTACAGATGTCTATGAAGATCTCAAGAAGGCAGGCGTCATAGATCCTACTAAAGTGACAAGAATCGCTGTGGAGAATGCAGGCTCTATCGCAGGTATGATACTCACCACAGAGTGCGTGATCAATGACAAGCCAGAGCCAGCAGGCGGAGGCCATGATCACATGCACCCAGGCGGAGGCATGCCTGGCATGATGTAAGCTAAGTCAAGGTATCACTTGCGTGAAAATGCGAGTATATATTATCAAGGCCCGGAGCTGTATATCTCTGGGCCTTTTTACTATGTATATAGTGCAGAGCAGTGGTAAAGTCGTGATAGGGCCAATGATGCCCTGAGACGTCTAGCTAAAAAAGCTGATGTATAGTATAGTTGTTTTCGCTGCGTACAGTTGCTCTACCTCCTCGACCGAAAAGTCACATAGACATTCTTAAACAATTTAGAATGTATGGTGATGCTATCAGAAGTGGTGATGACTGTAGAGGGAGCTG
>JAHDBH010000202.1 GCA_020630495.1 Saprospiraceae bacterium | reverse complement strand
AATGACTTCCGCTACAGATCCACCCCAAAGGTCACATACACATTCCTCCCATCACTAGGCACTATGCCAGGGCCGGGATATCCTGTAGCGCGCTGCGTGAAATAATTTGCATTTAATGCATTATTTACGCCCAGCTGCAAAGACACAGGTGCATCTTCCCATCGTAAGCTGAGATCGAGCACACCATAAGCAGGGATCTCACCTATGATTCCGCTACGCTGATCGCCGTCTTGAGCGATGGCTGAGTTTTGCGCATCTGTATATTGTTGCGATACGTAGCTGTACTGTGCCCTCGCGCTCCATGGACCGCTTTGTAGCGCTAGGCCTGTCTTAATGTTGGCGCGAGGGACAAATTCTACTTGATTTCCCGTGATCGCCGAGATTTCTGTATTGAGATATTGAGAATAAGTGAGCGCGGTATTTACAAAGATCTCACCACGCAGTTGTGAATTCCGCTCTGTACCAGCCCCTATACGATATGCCACTAGCGATTCCAATCCACTCAATATGGCTGAACCCACATTAGTCCTTACACGATTAGCACGATCATCCAGAATGATTCCCAGTCGATTTCCGTAGTGCAGGGCATATATCGTACATTCATAAGATAGCCGTCGCTTATACGTACCTCGCACTCCGATGTCAGCGGTAAATCCACGCTCATCTTGGATCTCTGGATCTACGATAAAGCTGGGATTAACAGTTCTGATGTCGCTAAAGGTGACAGATCTGTAATTCTGCGATATATTAGCTATGGCTTCGAGGCCATCAGCACCACTGTACTGAAACCCGACACCCGCTAGTACAAAGCTCCTTGTCAGCACGCGATCATCTCGCAGCTCACGATTTGCGATGACGTTACCTGCATTATCTGTGATGACTTGTCTGTACGTACCAGCCGTCTCTGTCTTAATATACTCCAGTCGCACGCCCGGGGTGATGGATAAATGGTCAGAGACATAAAAGATATTTTCAGTAAAGACAGCGGCATTTCGATTAGGGAATAAGAAATCGCTTTGGTTAGCATAACCAGGAAACTGCTCCGTGCGGAGCGAAAAGTCTGCCGATGTACCAGTACTGCCAGGCCCTTGCACAGCAGCATTGCTAGCAGTGTAGTAGCGCGCTCCAGTCAGTAATGTATGATCCTTTCCCCTGAGAGAATATCTTGACAGCAATCGCAGCTCCGCACTATAATTAGAAAATTTACCGCTGATGACATCGCGCGGAGATATAAAGTTACCTTGAGAATCTTGCTCGTCTAGCGCTGTGATGGGATTAGCATTGAGATCGAGGGGATTACCTCGGTAGCCCACTGCATCGCGGCTAGCGCTTAATCGAGATAGAGCTAGCGACAGCTGTGTACGACTACTCATCCGCCGATCATAGCGCAAGTGAAAGAGACGCCACTTCACACCAAACCAATTGCGATCACGTGTAGCCTGCCGCGGATCACTCTCAAACTGCGAATCTGTCAAGCCTCCAGCTTGCTGAGCGAGATGATCATACATGGTGATCTCAGCCCGCAGTTCAGAATTTTCGTCAGGCGCAAAGCGAAGAGATAAAAATTGATTATAGGACTCGTAGATACTCGCATCTCGATAACCATCTCCACTGCGGGCATTCACGTAAGTATCGATGGACAACTTTCCCTCTCGCGCTCCCAGATAGGCAAACATTGCCTGACCATCCCATGAACTGAGTGTGGTACGCAAGCTCATCTTTACTTTTTCAAAATCACGTATCTGTCTAGTCCTGAAGTCAATCAATCCACCAAACTGCGTACCATACTGCAATGAACTTGCTCCTCGGATCACGCGCACCTCCTCTAGCGCATCAGGAGGTGGAGTGTAGTAGCTTTCTGGATATCCCAGGACGTCAGCACTGATATCATAGCCATTTTGTCTCGTGATGAAATTTGCCGTCCGATTAGGATTTAATCCCCTTCCACCTATATTGAGCTGAAGTCCACCCGCACTACTTTCATAGATATTGAGTCCTGATATCTGAGAATAAATCTGTCGTGCTGTATTTCCAGCCTTATCCACCTGTAAATTATCCATGAGAATTACCTCAGTCTTCTTTCCAGCATATACAGCTGTGCCCTCCAGATCTCCCATTCGCTTGAGGCCAAACAGTTCTTTGCGCCTGGCTACGATATCTACGCCAGCTAGCTCAATGGCGAGAGGCGAGAGATAATAATCCTTCCAGGTCGCTTGCGACATATCCACTGTGTCTCGAAGGGTCTCATATTGAATTCCAAATAGCAAGAGTCGACTCTC
>JAHDBH010000201.1 GCA_020630495.1 Saprospiraceae bacterium | reverse complement strand
TCTAGTTACATGCTATCGCAACAAGGTAAGATCCCCACTCCTGATGTGAGTCTCACCATGCCGTCCATACTCTAATATATAGACGTATACTGAAGTGGCAGCCTCTTGCCCTTGAAATGAACCATCCCAGCTGATACTCTCTATACTTTGCCCCTCGGATCTGTAGACTTGATTGCCGTAGCGATCGTAGATGCTCAGATCATAATATCCGATATCGGATTGCTCCATGGCATGAATTCGCCATACATCATTTATACTATCACCATTGGGGCTAAATACATTGGGTATATAGATGTCATCAATACTTTGAGGAACAGTGAAGAAGTGTTCTTTGACACAAGAGTCTCCGATCACAACCGACCATCCGTACTCTCCTGCTGGAGGCTGAATCAGGCGACCTGTCGACTCCGACATGGCAATGATTTCCAGCCGATCATCCCAGATGATCTCATGTTGATCAGGCAGATTTCCGCCAAAAAACAAGTTAAACTCTACCGTGTCCCCTTGATTTCCAGAAAAGTCAGCCAACAGTTCTCCATCAATATGTACAGCTTCACGTATGATCTCAATGAGCGTATCACACAGCACACCCGTGTACCATAGTGTGGTAGTATCGCTTATCTCTATGCCACAATCAATTTCATATATGCTCAGCGCTGTCAAGCCGCGTAGATCTACACTCACACTGTCTCGGCAGCCTAAAGAGTCCACGGCCCAAATGAGATAATTACCCATGGGCAGTGAATCAAATTCACCATTCTCATTCTCCTCTAATCCAGGCATTGAAAATGTTACCTGTGACTCATTGCTATACACCACAATCTCACCCAGAGATTCATCACATGAGCTAGATGTAGTGTATATACTGTCGATGAGTCCAGATTGATGACCATCAATTTGTATACTCTGCGTCTCCTGACAACCCTCTGCATCTACGACTGTAAGAGTGTACTGACCTTGCACAAGACCAGAAACTACAGCAGTAGTGAAAGTATCCGCGTCCAGCACGTAACGGTAGGGCGCACTTCCCCCTTGCACTTCCAGCTCTACACTACCATCTGCCTCTCCACAGCTGGCGGCCACTGGTACAGCTGTGAACTGGAGAAACTCCAGTGAACTGAAATCATAAACGATGGAATCCTGGCAACCAGGAAAATAGCGGCTGTAAATAGTATATGCAGCAGCATCAAAACCATCTATGATAATCTCGCGAGACCATAACTCCCCATCCAGTGATAGCTCGATCAGACCGCGACGGCTCTGTAGTACCATTTGGCCTTCTGACGCACTGCATCGGGGTGTATCTATGGTCGCCTCGATCAGATCACTGGGAGAATCTGGAATATAAAGTGTATCGGTCTTAAAACAACCGAAGGTATCAATGACCTCGATGATATGTATACCTGTATCAAAAGCAAGCACGGTAGGGAGCGTGTCAAAGCTGCTTCCATCGATAGAGTAAACCGCTCCATCCCTCCTGACTGGTGGAATGTGGACGGTCAGCTCATATATAGAATCACATGGTCCACCAGTCATTGAGACTGAGTCGATCCGCATATTAGGCAGGCTACCATAGTACGACTGAGAAGAAGTCCCTCCAGCAGATCCCCATTTCAAGTGAGGTGGATCCCATGTCGAGACGGCTCCAGTCTCCATCTCGTATGTAAAGACATTGTGACCCTTATAGACATACAGGTGCTCAGTGCCGCAGGGCGTAGCATCATTGGACAGATTTAAAATTGCCCAATCATGATTCCAGGCTGTAAGAGAATCCAACTGTCCAGTGTATATATCGTAGGCCCACACGGTTTCACCCTTCCAACTGGAAGGTATAATCAACTTCCCGTTCCAAAATTCCATGTCGTTTATACTCCTGTTAGGAAATCTAAATAGCAGCTCTGTGGTCTCCGAACGTGGATCGTAGCGAAACACATAGCCTGTCCAGTCTGGCAGATCTCCCTTATAACTGCCCATATAAAATCGCCCCCTATGATCTGTGCAAAGTCCAAAAGGTGGAGAATAAGTGTGGATGACGGTATCTATAATGGTATAGCTGAAAGCTAGTGAATCCTTGTATTCCTCAGGATATGAGATCTTGCGAACGGGCTCAAATCCATTATTCTCCAGCTTTAGCACTACTAGGCTGGTGTCATGAGCGGCATAGACCTGACCGTCGGGATGCCTAGCAATATCGTGAATTCTATATAAGCCGCCTGACAATTCCAGCGGACTTCCAATATAAACAAATGAATCCAAGATGGCATGGGTGTGCCTGTCAAAT
>JAHDBH010000200.1 GCA_020630495.1 Saprospiraceae bacterium | reverse complement strand
TCGCAAACAGAACACTTGCGGCCTTTACCCCAGCAGATTTAATCACTCGCTTTTCTAGAAAGTCTATTTCATCTCGCTCCACACTCCAGCAATCCTCTTTCTCGCTATTATCATTTTGTACATTATTTTCGGAGAAGATTATGGCGCGCGGATTTGTTAAGAAATAGTGCAGTTTAGCGGTCTCGCTTCTGCGAGCTTCGGTGTCATTTGGTCGAAAGACCTCCACTAAAATCCCCTGAGGCAAGCAGGATCACTACTAGTCCTATCACACGAGCCCGATCCACGTCGCTACCCAAGACTGAAAACACGGTAGCACGTAGCACTATCTATGTGGTCAGCAGCCCAGTGAGCTTTCCTTCTACCTTCGATTTGACGCCTAGTTGAGAGGCCACTACATCTAGTAGAGATCTTGCTTTCCAAAGGACAAGTTCGTCTGGTCTGAGTAGATTTGCTCTCGCTGAGCTCGCCTATGGAGTATGACTATTGCTCACGATCTTACATTTACTTTACTTGATATCTCAGTCATACGTTCACCTCTAGTAGATTCTATGTTGCCATATTCTTACTTACGTACTCTGCCGCGTCTTCTTCTGTTGCTGCTCATCGTACAGATGCCCATCTGTCTTGTACTTGCACAAGACACCACTCCAGAGAAGAATCTCTGGCATATCACCCCACGCGGCAGTATAGTACTGCACATAGATTCCAGCCTCGCGCTTCCCCATGCGGACCATATAGAGATGTCTGGAAAGCTATGCGCTGGGATCATATCTTACAGCATTGACACAGATCATCGACTGAGCATCAGCAAAGACGTGATATTTCCTCAGCTCAGGACTTACATCAAGAGCGACGATCCAGCATGGAAGAAATATCGAGCCTATTTCCGCAGGACGGTCGATCAGGATATGGCGCCTCGGATCAGTTGTAATCAGACACTCATAGCGCCGTCGCAGATCGACTCGATAGAGATAGACGGTATGATCAGATTTCACTATACGCCCACTGGCGGTCTACAACTGAGTAGGACTATCTATCCAGCCATGGATCAGCGCCTGATCGTAGAGGAGTGGAATGTGAAGAATGTATCTAGCGAGTCACAGGCCATAGCTGTCGCCCCGCTTCATCACCAGGTGACCGAGCCGGGACATCGCGGCCGCTACGACTTCCTTGTACATGCTGAGTCTACTCCTGAGACCAATCTAGCTCCTGGGGCTACCTACTCTTTTCCCGTATACCACGGTGCGCTTCTAGAAGGCGAAAAAAAGGAGGATCTGGATGCCGCAGCCGCCAGGACCTCTCGTACTTCATTTCTAGATATCTGTAGAAATCACGCCGTACTAGAGACACCCGATCCAGTGCTCAATCAGCTCTTTTACTTCTCCAAGATCAGAGCCGCAGAGAGTATCTATGAGTCGTCTATGGGTCTGGTGCACAGCCCAGGTGGAGGCAACTACTACGTGGGTATATGGGCCAATGATCAGATAGAATATAGTGGTCCATTTTTCCCCTATATGGGCTACGACGTCGGGCAGCAGGCTGCCTACGATGCATACCTAGTCTTCTTACGCAATATCCCCACGGACGGTGGGCATATCCCCTATGCATTTGAGGTAGATGGCCACTACCCCATGACGCATCTTGACCGTGGAGATGCCGCCATGATCGCCTATGGCACCTCGAGATTTGCCCTCAGCACAGGCGATATACAGATTGCCAAGAGTCTCTGGCCACTGATCGAGTGGTCACTCAGCTACTGTCATGAGCATCGCAATGCTGCTGGAGCCGTACTCTCAGAATCTGATGAGATGGAAGGTCGTATAGAGACTGGAGACGCCAATCTATCCACCTCCACGCTCTACTACGGTGGGCTGATGTATGCCAGCGACTTGAGCAGGTCTATGGGCCTTTCGGCCAAAAGCGAGACGTACTCCCAGCGCCAGACCGAGATGGCCCAAGTCATAGAGAACTACTTTGGAGCTGATATGGATGGACTGGAGACTTATCGCTACTACGACGGCAACACGGATCTCAGACATTGGATCTGTCTACCCCTCACCATGGGAATAGACCAGCGGAAAGTAGGTACGCTAGCAGCACTATTTGATCGACTGTGGACGGACGATGGAGTCCTGGTCCAGCTGGATCCGCTAGAGGCTGACGATGATCAAGTATTCTGGGATCGTGCTACACTCTACGCTCTGCGCGGTGCCCTCCGAGTGCAGGAAACTGATCTAGCCATGCAGAAGATCAGACACTACAGTACGCAGAGGCTCCTGGGTAATCACG
>JAHDBH010000199.1 GCA_020630495.1 Saprospiraceae bacterium | reverse complement strand
GGGATGCAGATGCGAGTCTACAGTACGTATGGTCTGATGGTCAAGTAGGTACATCCATCACCGTCACGGTCGCAGGCGATTACTACGTGGAGGCGACCAATGCCATGGGATGCTCAGCCATAAGTCCTTCCATCACAGTGCGCGAAAGCACCCCCGTAGACCAATTGCCCGTGGGCTGTCATCAGCTCTGTGGCCCGTACACGCTTTGCCTGCCCGATTTTGTAGGCGTTTCTACTTACACGATCAGAAGGAATGGAGTCTTTTGGGACGCAGGTACCACTTGGCCAAGCGACATCGTGATCACCCATGACGGAAGCTACACCTACGAAATCACCAATTCATCTGGCTGCACCGCCACAGCGGGTCCGCTGGACGTAGTGCTCGTACCAGGCCAAGGTGTCATCACTACACAGGTCTATATAGATACCGATGATGATGGCGCCATCAGCGCAGGCGACTCGCTTGCAGGTGGCATAGAAATACTTGTACAAGATGACGCGACAGCCGTGGAGCGTGGCGCAGCAACAGAGAGTAACGGACGGCGTGATATCACCGATCTGGAGGCGGGCAGCTATATGGCCTTCATCAATCGAGACCTACTGTCGCCACAGTGGATCGTGCTGATAGATAGCGTGAGTGCCACACTTGCCAGCTGTGATGACTCAGTGTCTGTGCAGCTCCTACTCACAGATAATTGTAGAGTCGATGGACCTGGTAGGGAGATACAAGCATGTACAGATACCGTGATTACTTACCTAGACAGTATGTGGGTGAGTCCTGGTGTGTATGCGTATCATCATACCAGCACTGCAGGCTGTGACTCTGTGGAGCGCGTGGAGCTCGTAGTACCGCCTCTGGTGGACCTGATCATCCGTGTATATATGGATACCGATAACTCAGGAGATGTAAGCGCTGCAGACGAGTTGCTTGGTAACCAACCGTGGCAGATCTATGACCTACTCAGTGGCAGTATAGAGCAGCAGGATGAGACGCCTCTATCGGGCGAAAGCGTGCTACAGCTTAGTCGCTCGGACTATCTTGTATTGCTCGATCTAGCACTGCTCGATCCTAGTCTGAGTCCAGTGATCGATAGCATGTCAATAGACGTAGATGCCTGCGGTCCTATCCATAGGAATCTCTTGGTATCGCTGGAGTGTAGACCAGTGTCCTTTACCGAGAGCCTCACGCTATGTCCTGGAGACAGCGCGCTCGTGTATGGCGAGTGGATCACCCAAGGCGGGCGAGATACGCTCTTGCTGCCTGGCCCTAGTGCGGCATGTGATACGACTGTTTATATTACTGTCTTTGAGCTGCCTGATCCTCTGCATAGCATCGATGTACTGGGTATATGTGAGAGTGGTACAGGCAGTGCCACTATCACACTTACGCCGCCAGACGCTAGATCCTATTCTTACAGATGGTCACCAGAAGTCAGTGATGGTCCAGTGGCGAGAGATCTAGAGGCAGGAGAATATGTGGTATCAATTTCTGATGTCAACGGCTGCGGCTATACAGATACTATGTTGATCGCACCAGGTGGGGAATTGGACTTCGCCATAGATCCCGTGCTCGAGGTGCCGGCAGATGGCTCAGCGCGACACTTCATTACTGGAGATACTGCGGCTGTAGATCTACTGGTAGAGTGGTTTCCTGGGACATACCTGAGTTGTGATGATTGCTGGAGTCCATTGGTGACACCCCTGGACACTCTTGACTACTCGATTTTCATCACAGATGCTGATGGATGTGAGTATGTGCTCAACACCCGTGTAGAGATCATCTCGCCTGATGGACTCTATGCAGCCAATGTCTTTAGTCCCAATGAAGATGGAGTGAACGACGTCTTTCGACTAAATGCGGCTGATCAAGGCGCTCTTCTTCAGGATTTTAGCATTTACAATCGCTCAGGAGCACGAGTCTATCACGAGCAAAATGTAGATGTGGAGGATATGCAAGGCTGGGACGGAAAGTACAAGAGTGAGCGACTTACGAGTCAGGTCTTCGTCTACACAGCTAAGGTCCGCCTCACGGATGGTCAGACGCTCGCTCTTGCGGGAGATGTAACGCTGATACGATAAGGGGATAAGAGTAAGGATATGTTGTCTCAGGACAGCGGGTGGGTCACTGCGGGCATGATGTCCGTGGTGGCCTTTTTTCTATGAAAGACGTTGTAGTGAAATTACAGGAAGAAGGGTAGAGGCACTTTGAGAATATTGCTACCTTTGGAGTCATGGCTGCGTAGTTCAACTGGATAGAATACCAGATTTCGGCTCTGGGGGTTGGGGGTTCGAATCCTCCCGCGGTCACTA
>JAHDBH010000198.1 GCA_020630495.1 Saprospiraceae bacterium | reverse complement strand
GATCGAGTCATCCTGCTGATAACAACTTAGGGGCGTGACATCGACACTTCTGCAAATTATAGGATCTGTCCTTTTCCATCTATACATAGCTGGGCTCACTCTTCACATGAACAGAAGTCACGGGCCGCAGCGATCATGTCTGGAAAGAACTCTCTGAATAGCTCCATGAGCTCGCTCTCTTGCTTGCTTAGATCTGCCACCGCTGTGGCAAAGCTGTCCTGGAAGCGAGTGCGCCGTTGCATCCTATCAAAGACGGTCTGCAGCGCCTCAGGCGTCTGATACTGTCGGAGCCATGCTGCGCTGGCCATGGACTGCAATCTGCTGAGCGGCTTGAAGTCACCTGCAGGCTGCAGTAGTATTATAGAGTAACACATTTGCGCGAAAGCGCCGTACTCCTGCTCTGTGTAGAGGCTCCATGACTGATGCAACAGATAGTCCTGGTAGATGTCCAGCGCCACGGGGGCGTACTTGCCCTGCGAAGCTCGGATGATGCGCACGGCCTCGCGATTGGCCTGGTGATCGTCCGCATAGGTATCTATAAATCGATGCAGCTCCAGGCCGCGCTCCCACCTGGGATCCAGTGCCGACACATCACGCGGCTTGAGCATGTCGCAGAGCAGATTGCCGATGAGCAGATCGGGATCATTGCAGGATAGGAAGGCGTGTGCCAGGTAATTCATGAGCGGCAAAGGAACGATATAATGAGATGAAATGAATCAAATAACTTTGCGGCCGCAATACGCTCATAACCATCAAGCTTCTCCTCTATGGCTCTCAAATGTGGTATCGTGGGTCTTCCCAATGTGGGAAAATCCACTCTTTTCAATGCTCTCACACAAGCTGGCGCGCTGGCGGCTAACTACCCCTTCGCGACTAAGGAGCCCAATGTGGGTATGATCACCGTGCCCGATCCGCGTATGGATGTGCTGCAGGAGATCGTGAAGACGACCAAGGTGATTCCCACCACGGTAGAGATTGTGGATATCGCTGGTCTGATCAAAGGCGCCAGCAAGGGCGAAGGACTGGGAAATCAATTCCTCGCTAACATCCGTGAGGTGGACGCGATCGTGCATGTGGTGCGTTGCTTTGATGACGGAAATGTGGTCCACGTGGACGGCGATGTCGATCCTGTACGAGACAAGGAGACCATCGACTACGAGCTCATCATGAAAGATATGGAGACGCTCGAGAAGCGCATCGACAAGCTCAAAAAACAAGCGAAAACGGGCAAGAAAGAAGATCTCAAAATGGTGGAGCAAGCTCAGGGACTTTATGCTCATCTGGAGAGTGCCAAGCCTGCAAGATCCTACGAGTGGAGCGATGGTACACCGGACGATATTACAGAGCTACAACTATTGACGGACAAGCCGATCATGTATGTGTGCAATGTGGATGAAGAATCTGTCATGGATGGCAATGAGCACACCGCCAGATTCAAAGAAGATGTCGCTGACGAAAACGCTGAGATCATCCTCATCTCGGCCTCTATAGAGGCGGATATCGCAGAGTTTGACTCCGAGGATGAGAAGATGGAGTTTTTACAAGACATGGGCCTCAGCGAACCTGGCGTGAATCGTGTGATCCGCTCTGCTTATCGCCTACTTGATTTGATTACTTACTTCACGGCTGGAGAGAAAGAAGTGCGCGCATGGACTGTGCGCCGAGGTAGCACGGCACCGCAAGCAGCGGGTGTGATCCACACGGACTTTGAAAAAGGATTTATCAGAGCGGAAGTTATCAAATATGATGATTACCAGGAGCTAGGGAGCGAAGCCGCCGTGAAGGATGCTGGCAAACTCTCCATCGAGGGAAAAGAATACATCGTACAAGACGGCGACGTGATGCACTTCCGATTCAATGTCTGATTACTTTGCCATCTATAAGCCTTACGGGATGCTCAGCCAGTTTACCCGAGAGGCAGAGAATCACGTCACACTCGCTGATCTAGATCATGAATTTGCCAAGGATGTCTATCCCGTGGGTCGCCTAGATAAAGACTCCGAGGGACTGCTCATCCTATCCAATGATAAGTCGCTTACAGCAGCTCTCTTGGAGCCAAGTAAGCGCACGCCAAAGACCTACTACGCGCAGCTGGATGGCCAGATCACAGAGGATGCCGCCTGGGAACTGAAGCGAGGCGTGACGATCAAAATCAAGAAAAATACGCACGAGTGCCTCCCTGCTGCTGTATCGATCCTGCAGGCAGCACCTACACTACCTGAGCGAGATCCACCAGTGCGCTTTCGCGCAAATATCCCCACGAGCTGGATAGAGATCACGATCATAGAGGGCAAGAATCGTCAAGTGCGAAAAATGTG
>JAHDBH010000051.1:19318-21016 GCA_020630495.1 Saprospiraceae bacterium | reverse complement strand
TCTGATAGTCGCTGGATATCTTGCTGAGACCTAGACCTATGATCGCTACGATGATAAGACTGCCTATGAGTACACGACGAGGATGTCTGCGGCCCTGGTGGTAGATGTACATGACTGGCTTCACGATCTGATCACCCACTTTGCCTACTCGGAAGCACAATTCACGCGGTAGGAGCGGAAGGAACAGATACGCAAATAGCAAGGTCACCACATAGGCCAGCATCACACCGATCGCAGCATCAATACCAAAACTCCGTATACTAGCAATCTTACTCGTAGCCAATGTGATAAATCCTAGAGCAGTAGTCACTGATGTCATGAGCGTGGCCACGCCAATGTGCGATACCATGATATGTATGGCATCTTTCCTGGTCTTGCCAGACTTGACCTCATCAAAGTACTTGGTGTACAGATGCACGATGTCTGATGTACCCACGATCACCATGATCACGGGAAACATGGCTGCCAGCGCTGTCAACTCAGAGCCCGTCCACACGATGATGGCTAGCAGGAGCAGTGCACTGAGGCCTATACTGACGAGTGCCAGCATGATAGGCATCCAGTGTCTGAAGATGATTGCCAGTATGATCATCACTAGCAAGAGAGAGACAGCACCAGATACCAGGATCTCTCGCTTCTCAAATGCCACCATCTCTTCCTGAAAGTAGGGCCGGCCGAGCATGTGCACAGGTGCCATACCGCTGCTATCTATGAGCTTTTTGGTGGCAACCATGAGCTCGTGAGAGTCGTCATATTGCAGATCGGGCGCGGTCTTGAGGATCACGCAGGTGCTCTGATCATCCTGGGAAAAGAGATATCCCTTAAAGAGTGGGTCTTCTTGGATCTTCTTGGACATTTGGGCGAAAGCCCCCTCATCCCTCAGATTCACCAGCGGCTTGGGTACCGGCCCAAAAGGCGTCATGCGCACCGTGCGCGTGAGGGGCAGACTCTGCACCATATCCACATGCGGCAGGCGGCGGCACGCAATGCTAAAATCTCGCACCTGCTGCAGATACTCTTGATCCCAGATGCCTTCCTCACGATAGAGCGCTATCAAGAGGTAGTTGTCATCAGGCTCAAAATTTTCTGTAAAGGCTAAGAAATAATCCAGATCCTCGTCATCCTCTGGGAAAAACTGCTCTATCTCCAGATTAAACTTGAGATGCGGTAGGCTAATTGCGCCTACGACACAGGCCACCAGCACAGCGGCAAATATTCCCCAGATGACATTTCTATGTACCCTCATGTGACTATTCTCTGCGCGTGTAACCGCGGACTATCATATTGGGTTGAATGTCATCATACAATCTGGATCAATTATAAACCACCACGATCCATAGACGACCAGCTCAGTGGAGGATCCATCGCCACAAGCACATAGATTTGTACCATGGGCAAGCCTATCAAGCACGCACATACTATGCAGCGATATATGAGCGATCAGCTCGTCGCTGGCTGCGATGAAGCAGGCCGAGGCTGCCTGGCTGGTCCCGTGGTGGCAGCGGCTGTGATTTTGCCATCAGACTTTGATATACGACATCTGCGAGACAGCAAAAAACTATCGCAAACGCAGCGTGATCAGTTGAGATTACACATCATGAGCGAGGCAGTTTCCTACGCCGTGGGTGTGCAGTCGCCTAGGCAGATAGAACAGAAAAACATCCTCTGGGCGAGCGTAGCGGCCATGCATAGCGCACT
>JAHDBH010000051.1:16858-19218 GCA_020630495.1 Saprospiraceae bacterium | reverse complement strand
TCGTGATTGCCTCCTGGCAGATCGGTGCGGCCTATACTCTCGCGGAAGAGGACATCCCCACCGATCGCGAGCTGCTTGCCATCGTAGAAGACTATGCTGCCAGGACTGTGCCCAGGGCACCACAGGCAGCTCATGATGCTGCCGCCTATCTGTACTGTATCACCGTGCGCTAGGTAAGTCTTTGCTCGTGGTCCATCCGTATAGTTGACACCGTACATCTCACCCGAGACCTTGGCCATCTCTATGACTTGCTCTTCCTCTGCGTGATAGAGAGGTGACAGCCCGTATCGGTCACAGACATAGGCGTGTCCTAGCACATGATCTATGTGGCAGTGCGTGTATATGAGCTGATCTGCCGTGAGGCCTTGATCCGCGATGAAGTCGCTGAGCTGCTTCTCTTCGCTAGAGTTGCTGCAGCCTGGGTCTATGATGGTGCAGCGCATCTGCTCGTCCCAGAGCAAGTAGGTATTTTCCTGAAAAGGACCAAAGGTGAATTTCTTGATCTTGAGCATGGATGTAAAGAAATGCATTTCTTTCAGTTAGTGGAGTCTACAGTTGTACACACAGACCGGAGACTTTACAGTAGAGTGTATGATATAGCGCTACCCTGGCAGACGGGTAGATTTGCCAGCATCTGCTACGATATTTGCCCTATCTTCATGCTGCGAGGTGATGACTAGATATACCATATTACACTTCAGAGCGCTGTGCTTACTCCTAGGTCTCATGATAGGTGTGGGGGCTTTCGCCCAAAGGATAGATACGCGCTTTGGTAAGAATCGTGTACAGCATCATGACGACTTCAATTACTGGAATACTTACGAAAGCGAAAACTTCATCACCTACTGGTATGGCAAATCGCAAAACGTAGCTCAGTCTACCGTCATCCTTGCGGAGTACGATCATGATGAGATTATCAATATCCTGGAGCACACCCTGCGTGACAAAATCGAGATCGTCGTCTACCAGGACGTCAGTGACCTCCACCAGAGCAATCTGGGACTGGATGATGAGCTATTTGACAATGATGGTGAGACTCATATACTGGGCAATAAGATGTTCGTGTATTTTGATGGTGATCATGAGGTCCTCAGACATCGTATACGCAAGGGAATAGCGACCGTATATTTCAATTCGATATTATTTGGCTCCAGTCTACAGGACATGGTACAGGATGTCATATCGCTAGATCTGCCTGCTTGGTACAAGGATGGTCTCATAGAGTTTATAGGGCAGCCATGGAGCTTTGAGAGAGAGGCTCATCTTGCGGAATACTATCAGCGCCAGGGAGAGCTTGACTTCAAAGACTTGACGATCGATCATGCGGAGATTGCGGGGCATTCGTTCTGGTACTTCATCACCAGAAAGTATGGCAACACGGCTATCTCCAATATCACTTATCTCACACGCATACGCAAGGATCTCAATAGCGGCTTTGACTTTGTGCTCAGTAAAAACATTGATGAACTCCTCCTGGAGTGGTCTGACTACTATGAGAAGCTCCTCGCTCAAGCGCCCGACTATGACCTGGATGCACTGAGCACAGTGGCGACAAGTGTCCATCGCAAGCAAGCTCCTATCCAGGATCTCGCGATGAGCTCCACAGGTGATATGGCCTATGTGACCAATGATATGGGCAAACTCCGCGTCTATCTTACTAGACCAGATGGATCCTCTGAGCTACTGTGGAAGCATGGCAGTAGGACAGCTATGCTCGAGGTGGATAGAAACTATCCACTCCTAGATTTTTCTGCTGATGGTAAGGAGCTGCTGATCATCTATGAGCATCGCGACATCATCTACTACCGCATCATCGTCCTAGCCAATTCTCAAGTGCGAGAAGGATTCTTTCCTACACATATAGAGCGTGTCTACGGTGTGGATTACTATCGCAAGGATCGCTTTTTGCTCAGTGCAAGCATAGATGATTATTCAGAGCTCATCGATTACACGGCACAGAATCGTCAGTCCACCCGGCTCACCTCAGACTACCACGATGATCTGGATCCGCATCGCGGCAGCTTCCAGGGCCTCACGGGAATCTACTTCTCTAGTAATCGCCCAGGCTACCTGCGTGAGAGTGAGACGATGAAGTCCGTAGTACCCCTCAATCACAAGGATATCTATTTCCTCAGTCTAGAGGAAGATCGAGCCCTCTATCAGATCACTAATAGTCCACTCATCAGCGAGCGCGAGCCGCAGATACTGGAGGATGGGACGCTCATCTACACGAGCGACAGAGCTGGACTCAGGCAGAGCTATAGTCTACAGACAAGCGAGATCGTCACCGAGCCCAATCTCTATGACCAGGAGCGAGCGAGCATACCGATCTACGAGCACATCTACTCATCCATAGATAA
>JAHDBH010000051.1:0-16758 GCA_020630495.1 Saprospiraceae bacterium | reverse complement strand
CAACCCGTGATAGAGGAGCGTCGCGTAGACACGGCTAAGTTTATCACACGCTTTGGAGATTTCTCGGGATCTCGCGTGAGCAATGAGCAGGAGACAGAGCTGGTCATCAGAGATCAGACATACAACTTGCCCTATAGACCCGTGCGCAGGAGATTGCACGATTTCAGACCTGTACGAGCAGTGGCATACCGTGAGAGATTTGGTATTACAGAGATGAGCACGCGATTTAATAATGATTTGCTCTTTGGCGGTCTGAACACCTTTGCTGGAAATAATGATCAATTTGAACCGCCACCTGCGGGCTTACTTGCCAAGGTGACGATCAAGGACATCTTTGAAGATTATATCATAGAGGGCGGCGCGAGATTTCCCACAGACTTTAATGGTGCAGAATACTTTGTGAGCGTATCCGATAGATCTAAGCTCATAGATCGCACCTATTCGCTTTATCGTCGTGGCAGAAGTTTTAATACGACCGAGAATTTTAATTTCCCCATGCGGGAAAAAGAAGTCAACTTCATAGCCAACAGTGAATGGACTTATCCGCTCGATTTTTTCACCAGCATAAGAGCTAATGCCACGTACCGTCTAGACAAAATCACCCCGCAGGCACTAGAGGCTACGAGTCTTGAGCAAGATCCACGCACAGCTCAGCGACTTGGACTGCGCCTTGAGGCAGTATATGATAATACCCTGAGACTAGACATCAATCAGCTGCGAGGTACTCGAGCCAAGGGCTACGTAGAGGGCGTCAAGAGATTTGATCTAGGACTTTCACGTGGGAGTGACTTCAGCTTATCCGAGGGATTCATGACGATTGTGGGATTTGATGCTCGGCACTATGAAGGATTTTTGAGGCACTCCGTATTTGCTCTGCGGCTTGCTGGTGCTACAAGCTTTGGGACAGAGAAATTATTATTTCATGCGGGCGGTGTAGAGAATTGGCTTTTTAATCAATTTAATAATGATATCCCCATCCCAAGTGACGAGAGCTTTGCTTATCGCACCATAGCGCCTAATCTACGAGGACATCAATACAATGTGCGCAACGGAAATAGCTTCCTATTACTCAATGCAGAAGCACGACTACCTATTTTTCGATATTTTTCGCGCAGGCAATTACGGTCGTCATTTTTCCGAAGTTTTCAGCTCGTAGGATTTTTTGATGCAGGATCTGCGTGGCGGGGACTCAATCCCTATGATGAAGATAATCCGCTCAATACCATCTTACTCAATAATCAAGATATCGTAGTGGTGGAGGCGAGATTTTTCAGAAGGCCATTTGTGTATGGCTACGGAGTGGGAGCTCGAGCGCTTATTCTTGGCTACCATGTCAAGCTCGACTACGGATGGGGCGTGGACAGTGGAATCAGAAATGATGGATTACTCTACTTGAGTATAGGTCTTGATTTCTGATGCGAGTCGCTGTATTATTATCGCTGATTTTCCTGAGCTGTCATGCAGAGATATCTGATGTGTATGAGCTGCGCGAGTGCAGTACTGATGATTGCGTAAGCGAAGTATCTACTATAGAGAAGTGGCTATCGCCCTGGGTGGCTGGTGAGCCGCAGGCGACTAGGTTCTCAGCGCATGTGCGTGATGATCAGCTGCATTTCATGTGGGAAGTCACAGATACATTACTACAGATCAGCGGACTCGAGGATGAGGAGCAGGCTGCCGTGCGATCAGATAGAGTAGAGATCTTCTGGGCTGTGGATACTGCCGCTACTGTTTATTATTCGCTGGAGATGGATGCGGCAGGTAGACTATGGGATAGCAAGTGTGCGATGGGTGCAGGGACAGAGGGAAGACCGCTCATCGATCACCGATGGGACTGGCCTGGCGGCCTAGACTGGTATGCAGAGACATCAGCAGATGGCTACCGCGTGTGCGGCCAGATGGATATGGCAGTGCTGCGCGAGCTAGATCTCTGGGACGAGGGCGAGATGATAGTGGGACTCTACAGAGCTGATTACCATGCTAGCGGCACAGAGTGGATCAGTTGGATCGACCCAGGGACAGCAAAGCCCGATTTTCATCGTGCCAGTTCTTTTGGGAAGTGGGTAGTGAAGTGATGAGATAGGTGAATGTAATTACAATAAATGAGAAGATTGACGAGGTCACCGTGGTCATAACTCGTGGGAGCCAATTAGTTTACAGCAAGAATACTGATGAATTCTACTTCCATACATCTCACTAACAGTAAATTTTCCATGGATGCATAGACTTCACGAGAAAGAGCGATTGTAATCAAGTCTCCGTGCGAATAATCTGCTAGCGCCTCGGGAGAGAATACATAGGATCCCAAATCATCCACGGCAATTCTTTTCATCGGTAGTGCTGATTCACCGCTCTGAGGAGCCGTATGGAGCATCAATACGTGCATTACAGATTCAATGCTTTCCTGTGGTGTCCACGAAACCTCATCGCCGCCTTGTCTAGATATGATACCTGTGTTATTGAGTATATCACCGTGCACCTCTGGTAATTCAGGGAAATAGGCTCTATACTCTGCGTCCTGAGAGGCCGTAAAGAAATTTAGTTCGTGCATTGTGATAGATGGCAATTCTATCGACTTAACTCCATTAAGGTAATTATGTCTCTCAGGACTGCTAAACTCATAAGATACGTAACTAACTCCCTCATCACTTTGGGTCTCAGCGCCAGCTATGGTGGCCCTTACCTTGTCTTGACCCTCTAAATTGACGTAGTAGTAAGATCCAGCATAATGCTGTCTATCAACGTATTTTTGTTTGAGAAAAAATAGGTAATCAGAAGGAGTGAAATCTGGATGATCAAAATTATGCCCAAAGAAGTCTGCACTAAATGATTCTGATATCGTCGAACTAGTCTCAGCATCTACAAGATCCAGATCTGTGATTTGAAGTTTGTCACTTGTGGATAGTGGCATGTCAGAGTCGCACGACAGATTTACCATACTAAGTAAGAATACCAAGCAAACATTCACTAATGATTGTGAGCAAGTCTTCATGATAGTTAGTTTGGTAAATTGATAGTGATACTGTAATTAAGTTCATCTCCCATTTTAGGCGGTCAAGCACCCAGGAGATTTACAGTTTAGTGCATTGCATAAGCCTAAAAGAGGTGACGGGCTCATGTCAAGCATCGCTTAAGGCCAGTAGTTGACCAATTCTAGGATCCAGTCAAGGCCTTATAATAAAGATGGTAATTCCCGCTACATCGTTGCCTGGTGATGCCGCATGTTTATAAGTAGAATTACACGCCAGCAAGTGTCATCGAATGGCTGAAGTACAATTTGGGTTCGAAACTTTAATTACGTGTGCCTTTGTGACAGCCAGCAGATGCTAGCTGTGGTGATGCTTGCAAGACCATGTCCATGCTGATCAGCGCCTAGCCCTCTCCGTCCTCGAGCTTGCTAGCATTTTCTGCTACACGGAGAGCTTCGATGATCTCGTCGATCTGGCCCGTGACAATCTTGTCTAGACTATATAGCGTGAGATTGATACGGTGGTCGGTGACGCGATTTTGAGGGTAGTTGTACGTGCGGATCTTATCCGATCGATCTCCAGACCCTATGAGAGATCGGCGAGCATTAGCTACTTTGGACTCATGCGCTTCGCGCTGTGCCTCATAGATTTTTTGATAGAGGCGCTGCAGAGCAATCTCGCGATTCTTGATCTGCGAGCGTCCATCTGTACTTTCTGATACGATACCCGTGGGTAAGTGCGTGAATCGCACACCAGATTCTGTCTTGTTTACATGCTGCCCTCCTGCGCCACTAGCGCGAAAGGTGTCTGTCTTGAGATCTGCCTTGTTGATATTGACATCCTTCATCTCGAGCTTAGGCATGACTACCACGGTAGCTGCGCTGGTATGGAGTCGTCCTTGCGACTCAGTCTTAGGCACGCGCTGTACACGATGCGCACCTGACTCAAACTTCAGCATGCCAAAGACATTGCTACCATTGACCTCGAGGACTATCTTGTTGTAACCGCCTGCGCTACCCTCATTGATCTGTAGGATCTCTACTTTGTAGCCTTGGTTCTCAAAGTACTTGCTGTACATCTTGTAGAGGTCACCGGCAAATATGCTGGCCTCATCTCCACCTGCACCCGAGCGGATCTCAAATATGACGTCCTTTTCATCCTCCGGATCCTTGGGTATGAGCATCATCTTGAGTTGCTCATGTAGTTTTTCTACTCGCTCTTCGCCCTCGGATATTTCTAGTTCTGCGAGCTCGATCATCTCTGGATCTGAGGATGATTGCAGCATTTCCTTGCTTGTGCGGATGACATCTTGAGTTTCTCTGTATTCCTTGTAGGCATCAGAGATGGACTGTAGCTCGCTGTATTCTTTGTTGAGACTAGTGTACTTATCCATGTCGCCCACTACGGTGGGGTCGCTGAGTAGCTCCTGTACCAGGCGGTAGCGTTCCTCTATAGCGTCTAGCTTAGAGATGATATCTATGAGGACGTATGCCATCATAGCTCAGCAGGATAGGTAGGGATAGTGGATGGGAAGGCTGGGGTCAGCTAAAAGACTTGGATCTTATTCTTGATGCTCTGTATGAGCTCAGGAGATACGTGCGTGCGCTGGAAGTTGCTCTTGATGAGAGACTTCATCTGCATCTCTTTAGCTAGCGCTGGATTGACTGCTGGATCAGCATCGGTGGAGGGATTGACCTGATTGGCTGCTTGAGCGTCTTGGTCAAAGTATCGATTGATCTGTCCTTGGAAATCGTTCACATGATTCATCCTCGATAGTTTTGGTAGTTGCTAAGTTAACACTTGTTACTATTACTCTTCTTCATTTTTTTGGACACGTCGAGCACCTCGCTTGTCTTCGTAGCCTTTTTCGCGGGCATACTGTGCGAGCTTTTCTTTGAGTGCATTCCTGGCTCTGAAGAGCCGCGAGCGCACTGTGCCTATGGGTATTTCTACGATCTTGGAGATCTCTTCGTAGCTGAAGTCCTCGATATCGCAGAGGATCAGGACTGTCTTGAAATCTTCTGGGAGACTCTCAAGAGCGATACTGACCTCATCACCCATCATATGATCAAAGATCTCCTCACGCATATCCACATAGCCGAGTAGGTGAGACTCGCCATCGCGAAAAGTCACAAACTCTTCGTAGTCGACTTGCTGAGGTTTTCTTTTTTTCTTGCGATGCTGATTGATGTAGCTATTGCGCAAGATCTTAAATAGCCATGCCTTTGCATTGCTACCAGGCTCATACTTATCAATAAACCGATAGGCTTTGAGATAAGTTTCCTGCACCAGATCTGAGGCGTCTACTTCATTGTATGTATGGTGATAGGCAAAGGTGTGCAAGGCATCTGCGTGCGGCAGTAGCTCTGTGCTGAAGACTTTGTCATTGGCCTCCTTGACCTTTGGGTCGATTTCTATCTCGTCCTTTTCACTCATGATTACTGCATGCGAAAGTAAGACGAAACCATCCTAATCAACGGATCTGATCATCGCTGAATCTGTACCACCTGATCTTCTGCGATCGCGTACAGGCGATCATCATCAAGTGGTGTGATGATATGCAGACCTGTAAATCCCCCGAATGCAGGCAAAAGCGTCCGCTTCTCACCCAGGCAGAACACAGGCAGCCTCAGTCGATTGCGGCTGCCATTACCTAGGCGCACACCTGGATGTATATGACCACTTACCACGTGCTGATCTGTGATGATGTCGC
The DNA here is from genome assembly GCA_020630495.1 of Saprospiraceae bacterium. Lineage (GTDB taxonomy): Bacteria > Bacteroidota > Bacteroidia > Chitinophagales > Saprospiraceae > JAHDBH01. The sequence goes on along the minus strand of JAHDBH010000051.1, from coordinate 11,076 downwards.
TCTCATCATGGATCCAGATCATAGTACCTACATCGCGATGAGTCTCGCAAGCGATACCGAGCTCCGCGTAGAGATCCACGCTGTAGAGGTCATGGTTACCACGGATGAGACAAAGGGGTATGTTGACATTTTGCCGAAAGGCATGAAATCTATCTATGCTCCGATTCTCGACACTATGAAATAAATCCCCTAGAAAAACTACCTCCGAGGGCTCAAATAAATCGCAGAGCTCCCGCAGTCGCAGAAAATTAGTCTCCATCACACCGAGCGGCACCGCCAGCCCATGCTTGCGAAAATGACTAGACTTGCCCAGATGTAGATCACTGAGCAGCAGTGTGCGAGATGCAGGCAGGAAAATCGCTTTGTAGCCATGCAGCAGGCACTCCTCACCCGCGATGGTGGCCTCTACGACATGGTGAGTGGTCCAGCTCATACGAGCTGTAAACGCTGGATACGGTCCATGAGTTTTTCACTACTCATAGTCTCTCGCAATCTGTCTACTACTAGGGGGAAGCACAGGGGCGTAAACTTCTGCGGCTCCATGAGGACGATCTCTGAGGTGCCGATGCGCTCCAGTGTGTCACGCAGACGCTCTTCCTCCAGCTGAAACTGGAGCAGCTCCTCATAGCTCTGTCGGAAGAGCCAATTGTCAGGATCATACTCCTTAAATACCTCAAAGAGCAACTCGCTACTGCTCTGGAGATGACGCTCGCGCTTCTCACTTCCTGGCCAGCCAGTAAAGAGGAGCCCTGAGATCTTGGCTATATCCCGAAAGCGGCGCCGAGCAAGCTCGGTCATGTTCATACTGCTGAGGATGTCATCCTGTATCCCCCGAGGATCAAAGAGCTCATGCGTGATCAGCTCCAGTGGGATCTCCCGGTCGCTGAGTAGCTCAAATCCGTAGTCATTCATCGCGATGGAGAAGCTGATAGGCAGCTTGGCAGAGATGCGCGTAGCGATGATGGCACTCAGCCCCTCATGGACAAAGCGGCTCTCAAAAGGATAGATGAACAGGTGGAAGCCTTCGTCTGAGCGGATGTACTCGATCAGCAATTCACCACGGCCTGGCATGTGCGAGCGCTCCGCCTGCGTAGAAAATAAATCTTTGATCGCTGACATCTCAGGACCCGTGCCCTCACCCTTAGCCGCTTCAAAGATCTGCTCCCGCATGTGCGAGGCCAGTGGCGTGCTCATAGGTAGACGCCCGCCGAGCCATGAGGGAATCTTGGCTTTCTTTCGATTACTCTTTTTTACCAGGGCATTGGGGCCCTTGACGGAGACAAGCTCCAGACACCTCCCTGCAAACCAGAAGTGATCGCCCAGATTGAGCGAAGAGATAAAGAACTCTTCCACCGTACCGAGCCGCTTACCGCTGGTGTACTTTACATTGATGGATTGCTCGCTCACGATAGTGCCGATGGAGAGCTTGTGTCGCTGGGCGGTCTTGCGATCTCGTATACGATAGACACCATCGTGGTAGATGACCTTCTGGTACTCGTCATAGCTGCTGAGCCCCGGCCCGCCGTATTGCAAAAACTCCAGCGCCCACATCCACTCGTCTAGGCTCAGCGTCTCGTAGCAGTGCGTGCGCAGTAGCTCCTGATAGGTCTCCTCCGCTCGGAATCCACCGCCCACCGCCAGCGTGCAGAGATACTGTATCAGCACATCAAATGATCTGACGTGGGGCGTCTGAGATTCTAGCACACCTTCATCGATCGCGTCTCGGATGGCTGCAGCTTCTATGAGCTCCAGTGCATGCGTGGGCAAGAAGTAAATCTTACTCACTGCACCTGGCTGGTGACCACTCCTACCAGCGCGCTGCACCAGCCGTGCTATGCCCTTGGGGCTACCTACTTGGATGACGGCTTCTACAGGTCTGAAGTCTACACCAAGATCGAGCGATGAGGTGCAGCAGACAAGCTTGAGCTGACCCTCATAGAGCTGCTGCTCCACCCACTCACGCACGTCACGCCCTATAGAGCCGTGGTGCATGGCCATGATTCCAGCCAGATCTGGGTAGGCGGTAAGCAGGGCATGATACCAGAGCTCGCACTGGCCGCGGGTGTTAGTGAAGAGAAGTACGCTCTGGTACTTGCTCAGGAGCGGCTCTAGCAGATCTATCAGCTTGAGGCCCAGATGCCCTGCCCAGGGCAGGATATCAATCTCGGGTGGGATGAGTGTCTCTAGGAGGATTTCTTTCTTCCTATCTGCACGTACCAGCTTCCAATCAGCCTGCAGATAGTGATGGCCAAAGAGCGCATGAGCCGCCTCATCCATATTGCCGATCGTCGCGCTGATTCCCCAGATGCGCAGACTGCCAGACAGCGTCTGTAGCCTCGAGATAGCGAGCTGCACCTGCACACCACGTTTGCTACCGACCAGATCGTGCCACTCATCTACTATGATGGCGTCTAGATGAGAGAAAAGCTCCTTGTGCTTAGGACTACAGAGCATCACATGGATGCTCTCAGGTGTGGTGATGAGCAGCTGAGGAGGTGCCTTGTATTGCTGCTGTCGCTCTGTAGAGCTCGTATCTCCTGTGCGCACCCCGATGGTCCAGTCGAGATCGAGCTCCTCTATCATACGCGTACTGGCGAGATATATCTCCTTACTCAGAGCACGGAGTGGTGATATCCACAAGACTTTGAGACCACGGTGATTAGACTGCTCGAGTGCATCGGCGATAGGTCCACCCAGAGCAGCGTAGGTCTTGCCACTTCCCGTAGGTGCATTGATGAGGCCATGCGATCCTGCGAGATAGTGCAGCCAGCTGCTCCGCTGAAAATCAAATACTTCCCATCCGCGCCGCTCATACCAGGATTCTATCTGTGCTATACCGAGAGTAGATTGCATGTGAGAAGGGAATACTAAGAATAGATGAGGAGAAGATAGGTGTACGGGGCTCTTTCGAGCAAATGACTCCTAGTACAGAATTTCAAATGTACAGGTCTATACTGCATGCGCACACTGCTTGTATCACATGGAATCTATACTACTGAGACTGTGGACACGATACTCGCTGGAAGGATCTAATGATCGGGAATCTGTAGAAATGCACAAAAAAGAGCCTGCCCTCAAGGGAGGACAGGCTCTTCCAAAAAAAGTTAATATCTGCTATGGCTTAGAGAGCGTAGCTCAGACCTACAGCATAGAATGTCTGTAGATTCTCATATACTTCAAAGTCAGCACTACGTAGACCGAAAGTAGCACCTACACCGATTCCTTTCCACACGGAGAAAGAAAGAGTGTTGAGCCAAGTGAATTCTGTAAGTCCAGCCTGCTGCTGATTACCATCTAGATCTAGGATAGGAATCTTAGTATCTGTGTAGGGTAGGAAAGCTGTGAGAGTAGAGCTCCAGCTTACTGTCTTAGCCTGCACTAAGAAATCACGACCATAGTCGGCACGGATCTTAGCACCTAGTGCACCTTCGCTGGTTACATTGCCATCAGCTGGCCATGTGATGCGATAGTTGAAAGGGTGTACCACCACTACGAGATTAGTGATAGGAGTCCAAGTAGCACCTACACCTATGTCAAATGTTCCAGGCTCTAGGAAATTCTCTACACTCGTATTGAGCTCACCGAGAGCTGATAGTGCAAGATTGTCACTGAGCTTGTAGCCATAGAGAGATGAGAAGTTGAGGATGTCTACCGTACCATTGTCAAATAGATCACCGCCGTCTACGTCACCGATCTCTACTTTCTGCCAAGCTTTGTTGATGATAAGCTTGTTATTCCAGAAGGATTTCTCAGTGTTTTTATTAGCAAATGCAGATAGAGCTACATTGAGCCCTGTAGAGCTCGCTGTAGGATTTGGGCTACCAGCCCATTTGTTGGACTTATTAAAGTTTAGTCCTACAAGACCAGCAAATCCAGTTCTCCATCCTGAGAGAAGGTTGATACGCTCATCTAGGCTAGCGATCTCAGCGCCAAGAGCTTCGAGCTCAGCAGTTTTGGTTGCGACCATGGTTTCTTTTTCCATCTTCATGGTCTTGAGCTCCTCGAGTGTCTGAGCATTGATGAAACCTGCAGCACAAAGGCTGAAAATTGCGAGTGTAAATAATCTTTTCATGTCAGTACGTAATTGTGTTAATTATAAGGTTTAAGATTCGTGAATGGTAATGTTGTGTTCCATCAGCCTAGAGAATGGCACGAGTACACGACCGTCGTCAGTGGACATTGTGATATTGCGCGATCCTAGGTGCACCACTGTGCCAGTGATACCTTCTATGGTAATTTTCTGTCCCATGCGTATGTCGTCTTTAGCGTAGAAGCTAGAGATGGTATTAGAAGCGACCGTCCTCGATGCAAATCCGTAGGCGATTGCAAAGGCTAAGGCCACTCCACCTATCAAGACGGTAAGATTGCTTGATAGGAAAGCCATGTCAATCCCAGATTGCGCCATGGCCACCACAAAGATATTGATCAATAGGAAATAGAATATCGCCTTGGCGATCACAGCGCCTGAGGGCACACCGAGCGACTTGAGTGATGTAGCGAGAATCTGCTTGAGCTTATCAGCAAATAGGATCCCTACGATGAGGATGACCACAGCGGATATGAGCTTGGGTATGAAGGCTATCATGTCAGCCATCATATTGGTAATAGCTTCTACGCCTAGCTTCTCCACTGCGACGATCATGAAGATGATCAAGATGATGTAGTACATCGCCTTGGACCCAAAGGCTGGGATGTCAATATTGATTCCAGACTTGTCTACTATCTCGATCCGCTCGAGCTGCTCTCCTAGCTTATCTGCGCGTACAGCTAGGAGTAGTTTCTTGATGACCTTGGCTACTATACTGGCTATGATCCATCCTATGATGAGGATGAGTAGAGCTATGAGAAGATTGGGTATAGTATCTGCGAGATCGAGGAGGATTCCCTTCAGGATCTTCATTCCTGAAAATTCCATTTGTAGACTTATCATAATTTGGGGTGGTTTAGCTTAGGCTTGACGATTAGGATAGTCGGATCTGGGATGACGTGCGGCATCACCCTGATCGTCAGTGAGATCATGAGATACACGAGTACCAGGTGACATGCGATCATTGCCTCCTAGTATCGTCACAAAGAATCGAAGCATCTTAGGAATAAAATGGTCAAATAGTCCTCCGACAAACTTCATGCTCCTCATGCCTCCCATGACTCCGTCATAGATCTCAGTGGACGGGCCACGAGACTGCCGGAGCTCCTCTTCTTCTAGTTGTTGAAAGTTATTTTTCATTCGTTAATCACTATACGTCTCAGAATACACTAAGCGAAATTTTTGTTTCGCTCTCTTGATTTTCATTTTTACTGCGCTTTCTGTTTTAGAGAGCGTCTCACTGATGTCCTTGATCGACATTCCATCCTGATATTTCATCATGAGGACTGCCTTGTCTCCTACGGGGATCTTATTGAGGATCACTTTGAGCTTGGAGATAGAAGTCTCTAGGATCTCACTGTCGCTCACATCCTCTACGATCTCACCTGCTGCTTCATCATCTCCGCTATAGATCAATAGACTCTTACGATTCCGCCTTACCATATCTATGCAGAAGTTGTAAGTAATACTGTAGACCCAGGTACTAAACTTGGATTGCTCCTTGAACTTAGAGATATTGAGTAAAATCTTGATAAATATCTCCTGCAGAGCATCATTGGCTAGGTTGGTATCCTTGAGTATCGATATACACTTTCCGTAGACTTTATCACAGTGCCTGCTATAGAGCTGATCAAAATACTTGGTATCTAGACTATCTCTGTACAGATGCACCAGCTCCTCATCGCTGTGGTGGCTTTTCTGTGTAGATAAAGTAGTTTTCAAGTTGGTCGAATGCATGCTGGGTCAGGGTTTCTCAGATACATCTGACCTTGAGACGTGAGAACTGAGAAAAGTTACTATTTTGCAAAGGTAAAATAAGAAAACTCGCAAGCAGGACGGTACAAGATGGTAAGAACGATTAGTAAGATAATGAGCACTATACTCTTGCTCGGAGGGGTGGTAACGGCCTGTCTGGGTCAGCTCGATATAGAGAAAGAATCTCTGGAGATACGCAAGATCTATGATGAGGTCCTCAGCTCTGCCAAGTGCTATGAGTGGCTAGAGGGCCTCACGCAAGACGTGGGTCCACGGCTGTCAGGTACGCCTGGAGCCGCAGCTGGAGTAGAGTATACGAGGCAAATCATGCAGGATCTAGACATGGATACAGTCTATCTGCAGTCTTGCATGGTGCCACTATGGGAGCGTGGTCCACAGCAGGAGCAGGCTCGTATCATCAATTCCAGTCTGCTGGGTACAGAGGAGCTGACTGTCACAGCTCTTGGAGGCAGCGAGGCCAGCGCAGCTGGGGGCATCAGTGCTGGAGTCATAGAGGTACAGTCGCTGGAAGAGGTAGAGAAGCGTGCTGCTGAGGTACGTGGCAAGATCGTATTCTATAATAGGCCTATGGATCCTAAGCAGATACGCACCTTCCGCGCGTATGGTGGAGCGGTGGATCAGCGCGGTGCTGGTGCAAGTACGGCTGCTAAGTACGGTGCCGTAGGTGTACTGGTGCGCTCTATGACTACACAGATAGATAATATACCGCATACAGGGGGCATGTACTATGAGGAGGGCGTAGACAAGATACCAGCGCTCTCTCTCAGCACTATGTCTGCTGAGCGCCTCAGCAAGGCACTCGAGTCTGATCCAGACCTACATATATATATGGTGTCTGATGCGGGCATGCGAGAGGATCAGCCGAGTCACAATGTGATAGGCGAGATCCGCGGGACTACTTATCCTGATGAGATCATCCTAGTGGGTGGGCATCTGGATAGCTGGGATATCGGTGAGGGTGCTCATGACGATGGTGCTGGATGCGTACACTCTCTTGAGGTCATCCGCACACTGCGCGCCATCGGATATAAGCCTCAGCGCACGCTGAGGTGCGTGCTATTTATGAATGAAGAGAACGGCCTCCGAGGCGGTCGCAAGTACGCTGATGTATCCAATGCCAAGGGCGAGTATCATCTAGCGGCCTTGGAATCAGATGCTGGAGGATTTACACCTCGGGGTTTCAGTCTGGAGGCAGATGCGGAGACATTTGAGCGAAAGCTCACACAAGTAAAGAACTACGATGATCTGCTGCGGCCCTATGGACTGAGTATAGACGTGGGTGGGTCTGGTGCCGATATCTCACCGCTGAAGTCTCAGAAGGGGCTACTTATAGGGTTTCGGCCAGATAGTCAGCGATATTTTGACATTCATCATACGGCGGAGGATACACTGGACAAGGTCAACAAACGCGAGCTGGAGCTGGGCGCGGCGGCCATCACAAGCCTCATCTACCTGATCGATCGGTATGGACTCTAGAGACGTATTTCCTTATCAAGTGGTGCGCGATTACGACCTATTCCCTCTCTTGACAGAGGAGGAGGTGGTGGGGCGTGTCCGCCAAATGTCTGCGCAGATCAGTGAAGACTACGCGGGCAAAAATCCCATTCTGCTTTGTGTGCTCAAGGGTGCGTATGTGTTTTGCTCAGATCTATCGCGAGCTATGACGATTCCCCACGAGATGGAATTTGTAAAACTGTCTAGCTATCAAGGTCAGCAGAGTAGTGGGGAAGTCCAGGAGCACTTTCTAACTCACATCCCTGCGGAGCGGCCTGTCATCATCGTGGAGGACATCGCAGATACAGGCACTACGATCAAGTATCTCGCGGAGAGACTGCGCTCCCTGGGTGTGACAGATCTCTGCATCGCGACGCTACTCCGCAAGCCTGATCAGTACCGTGTAGAGGAGGAGATCGCTTACGTGGGCTTTGATATAGCCAATCGATTTGTGGTGGGCTACGGGCTGGACTATATGGGCTATGGACGCGGTCTGCGGGCGGTGTACGAGATGATCGACAAAAATCTTGGTCGCTAGGCTTGTAAGATACGCGCAGAGCCTATAACTTTGCGCTCCCGTATTGACCCATGGTGTAATTGGTAACACAGCGGTTTTTGGTGCCGTCATTCTAGGTTCGAGTCCTAGTGGGTCAACTACAGTAAGACCGAGCTTCGCTCGGTCTTTTTTTTGATTGTACACGGACAGGGAGTTTATTCACTCGGAGATGGTGCTGTATGTTTCCATTGGATTGACCCCCTAGTTCTTACAAGCTGACCCCCTTATCACAGAGTGGTAGATGAAGTTTCACCTTTGTAGGAATTGGGAGTTCAGCCTGGTAGGAATATGTAGCTTCACCAACTCAAGGCGCTAGTATTTGACTCTTACATCTCGACAATTGGCTATTTTTCAGTAGTACTAGACTTTTTTCAGAATATCAAGTATTCGCACCATAGCGAGGGTAACTAAGTAGCAGTAAGCCAATAGATCATGATAGATACTTTCTTTCTCATTGGGGTCATCCAATTCGAAAATCATCTTCTTCCAGGCGTTACAGGCAGAGCCACCATCCTGAATGTTCAGATCCTTGTAAGAAAACTCAGGAGCTAAGACAGGTAGTATATATTTAATGGATGTCTTTCCACGAAACTCCTTGCGCACATAGAGTTGCTTCTGGAAGGGATCTTCTAAGTCATAGAATCTTTTGTTGATGCCGAGAAGGAAGTCTGCCAGCTCTGGCATCTGATGGGCCATATCCTTATTGCACATCGCTTCAAATGACTTGTTCCAAACGATCACAGACCCCGTATCACCTATGTACTCCCGAAGCTTTTGTGATAATTGCGGGATTGGGTTGGTTCCTTGCTGATGGAGAAACTCATAGTGCTTCAGCTCAGTTTCTGAACTTTCTTGTACATGCAGCGAAAACTGGAATGGCACCTGCTGAAAGGGTCTGCAACCATCAAAAACTGGAATGGCTGAAGGATATGTTTCATAGTCAAGAAAGTAGATCGGATATTCAAGCTGAGACAGCTCCTCCTTAATTTTTTTCTTCTGACAGATGACGGTGTCATAGTTGTGAACATATACTTGATTCGATTGAGGAGTGTTCAAAGAGTTCTCATCAGGAATATCCTCTATGGCCAATATTCCTGCATCAATTATAGTTGTCAGCTTTTTACTCGTTCTGATCCCCCGTAAATCATATACAGAGTACTCTGGCGTATTGGGATAAAAGAAATCAAAAGCCTCACACTGCTTAGCCCGGGACTTATATCGGCAATCACAGGCACTCGGCTGATTCTTCTGTTTCAGTTTTGATTTTGCAATGTCGATTGTAGACATCAGATCAATTTGTATATCATTTATCTCAGACGTGATATCCGTGACTTTCAAAAGATCTGACACATCGATATTACCGTTCTTAGTGAATTCTTTATTGAGCTCCACGAGATATAATGTACCTACATCTATTCCTGCACGTCTCAATACTTCGCTCTGAAAAGCAATATCCCAGTAGTGATCCGCCTTCGGTCTTTCCCTGGAGGTAGTACCCTTCACCTCGTACATATTCCATGTTCCGAATTGATTGTCGTATTCAAGGATATCGCACATAGTGAGTAACCCATCCGCAATGAAGGTCGCCTGAAAAATAACTTGCTGACAGTCGCGGATCAACTGTTGTGTTTGTTGCGCTGCTGTCTGGTTATACCATTGTACCAGCACCCCAGTCGGAAAGAGTTTTCTCGCCCAAGATTCTACTACATGACCCTGCTCGATGATCTGCTTCTGAAAATCTGACAGCTTTTTCTCCTTCAATTGATCTTTCGCATACTTCATCATCCAGAAAGCATCTGGACACTTACGAAAGGTTTGGAAGTCAGATTTTGAGATGAGCATCAACTTGCAGATTTGGTTTGTTCTACTCTTTTAAGACAATAGTTGACCAACGCCAGGCATCTAAAAAATAAATAGCGTAACTCCTCAAAGGATAACTCTGATTTATCTGTTTCATGGTGTCTAATTCTATGAGTGTTGCCGATTCTGCTCAATTCCTGAAACTCCTCATCGAGTTTCTCAGCGGAGATGTTCTCATTCACTCTTTGGAGCAGAAGTTGTACGCCGCTTTTCTTCTTTGAATCAAGTACCGTCTTTAGTCTTTCTAGTACATCCCATAGCTTCTCGACAGCTATATGCAAGTCTCCTTGCCGGGTATATCTTTTCTTCGCTTCTTCCAACAGTTCGTTTAGTACTTCATCCTCGGAATGTACCTCCTCGTCAAAGAGTAAGGAGGCATTAATATTTAAACCGAGGATATAGGATATATCAATGCGATCTCTAGATGGTTTACACGAGTCCATGAATCTTCTAAATTCCTCTTGCGCCTGATTAAAGCGAACTTCCCACGGGACATTGGGTTGATCAAAGTCTTTCTGAAAATCTTCTAGTCGAAAGAGATTTTTAATAACTCGGAGTAGATCGGCAGAGTTTAATCTTTTGAGAATTTCTTCGATCCAAAACCGCCTTGTTTCTCCATTATGCTGAAATGGTAAATAAATTCTCTGAAAAAACTCTGTAATTTGTGAGGATGATCTATACGGAAATGGGGATGCCTCCTTAACTCCTTGAATATCACCACAAATAAATTTCGCGAGTTGAATCTCAAATGATGGACTAACTTTTCTAGCTTCTATAATTTTAGAAACTTCTAATTTCTCTTGGTGACTGTCATCTGAATTTTCGAAATATACTGAATCATCAAGCAGTGCTCTTAGTTTTTCAAGGTTCTCAATATGTAAGGTAATATCTGTAGCCATCAAAAAGGTAGATCAAGAGAAGATTTATGGTAAAAATCTAGCTTAGAAATTCGAAATAGATACTCTTGAGGTAGGTATTCCCTCAGTTCAGATACTATCTCATCCAATTTTTTTCCTTCGTACTCTAAGGTTGGCGATTGAGCCTGCTGAATCTCAAGGATCTGTCGCCTCGCATGTTCGATGATTCGTTTTTCTTCTTCGTTCATTGTAGTCTACATTATTCAGCATATGAATGGCTCATCAATCAGATTGCCAAGCTATTATCAGGGTTGATAAGTGTGTGCTTCAATATCACCAATATCTACCGCCTCGATCATCTCGGACCCGATTTCTTTGAAGTGACGTTTACCACAGGTGATCTTTGCATTTTCTTTGCCACGACGATTCATGGCGCTAAGCGTGCT
>JAHDBH010000050.1:15206-21045 GCA_020630495.1 Saprospiraceae bacterium | reverse complement strand
TTTCTTGATGTCGATCTAGGAAGTTCCAGTAAAGTGTATTAAACGGGCATGCTTTCTCTCCATACTTTTCCTTGGGATCATAGTAGCAGTCCTTGCAGTAGTGGCTCATCTTATTGATGTAATTGCCTGATGAGATGTAGGGCTTGGTCCCTACGATTCCGCCATCAGCATACTGCGACATTCCGCGCGTATTGGTGATTTCTACCCACTCGATAGCGTCCATATAGATGCCGAGGTACCACTCGTCCACTTCATCAGGATGGATCCCTGCGAGTAGAGCAAAGTTTCCTGTCACCATCAGCCGCTGAATGTGGTGGGCATAGGCATGCTCCAGTGATTGCTTGATGGCGTGGTGTAGGCAGTTCATCTGAGTCTCTGCGTCCCAGTACCAGCTCGGCAGCGGAGCGTCGTGCTCCAGCTTATTCATGCTTGCATAGTCTGGCATTTTCCACCAGTAGATGCCGCGCATGTACTCACGCCAGCCTATGACTTGTCTGATGTATCCCTCCGTCTGGGATAAAGTGATCCTGTCCTGATGCTTGCGCCAGTGTGCTATGATTTTCTGCACCAGCTCCAGGGGTGTGATGTGCTTGACATTGAGCGAAAAGGACACGCGACTGTGATAGAGGAGCCACTCTTCAGGAACCATGGCATCTTGATAGCGACCAAAGTGCTCCAGCCCGTGCTCACAGAAATAGTCTACGAGTTCTAGCGCTTCCTCTCGGCATAGTGGCCAGTCAAATTTCTCTGCATTGACCGCACCCATGGTCTCTACACCTGCTTTCTGGATGAGCTCGTATATCTCCGTGAGATCTCTGTAAAAGTGCTTGTGAGCAGGATAGTCGTGCTTGCGTGGTGGGCGTTTTCGATTGTCGTGATCATAGTTCCAGCTACCGCCCTCTGGCTTGCCCTCTGGGGTCATGAGCAGATCATATTCTTTCCTCATCGCTCGGTAAAATGACTCCATGATAGGCGCCTTCTCACCAAAATGATCCTCCAGCCCTTCTCGCTGTCTCATGAAGTGCTCGCTATCCACCGCCGCAGTATCAATAGCAAGTCCATCGCAGTATTTTCTCAGTTGCTCATCTAGGCGGTACTCATCTGGCAATTGATATTCTAGCCGAGTGCAGTCATACTCTTGGATGAGAGCATCTAGGTTGTCTGTCAGGGAGTGCTGATTTTTCTCATCATCCAGCTGGTAATAGATCACTCGATGGCCCTGTTCCTGCAGCCTAGCAGCAAAGAGCCGCATAGACGCGAAGAATCCCATGACCTTCTGGATATGATGCTTGACATAGTCAGTCTCCTGCCTCATCTCCGCCATGAAGTAGATGACTTGCGGATCTACCTGGTCATACCATGAGTGGCCTATATGCTGCTGGTCTCCAAGGATTACTCTCAGTGTACTCATGGGTGCTCTCTTAACTCTGTGGAATATTTATGGTCTCCATCTCACTTCTAGTTATCTCGCCTACAAGCTTTACTGCAGTACTTGACCTGCTCCCAGTCGCGCTCCCACTTCTTGCGCCATGCAAAGGGCCGCTGGCAGGTGACGCAGATCTTGGTCGGGAGATCTGCCTTCTTGATGGTCTTTTGCTTGTGATTTTTCATACGATGATCTGACCTTCTGCGGCATCGCCGTGACATACATGTGTGCCTTGCATATATCTCCAGCCGCTGTACCATGCCAGTATTGCGTCGAGCTCGTGCCAATCTGCTGGCGATCGATCTACTCTATAAGGCATGATGTCTATGTAATGATCACGTGCATCAGCAAAGATTTTACCATCTTTTTTCACCCCAGCGAAGGCCGCGCGATAGTGCATACTCGGATAGGTCTCGATAAATACATAGTCATCAAGCTCTGCCCTGAGAGCCATCGCCCTTGCTGTGAGACCACCGAGAAACATAGGAGACATGGCCTGACAAGCACGATCACAGGCACGGTACATATAGTCAGTTCCACGACCGTGATAGGCAGCAGGCAATGAGAGCGGAGCATCCATAGCTATGAGGTCTGGAGAGAGGGACTGAGCGTGCTTTCGCACAAATGCGTCTGTGTCCTCCTTCAGCACTGAGCGGATGAGGTATAGCCAGTCTGCTCTGTCATAGCAGAGCGCGGTCTTCCCGCTGTAGCGTGCGCCGTAGTCTATACCCAGTATCATGTCTAGGTGTAACGCTCCTCCTTTAAAATGGATCGAAGAAAATAAATTCCACTCGCCAGGAATCGGACGTGAAGCGCCCTTAACAGCTGACTCGCATTTGCCTGACAAGGCCTAGCTTACCAGGCTGATCACTCTGCGTCTGTCAGTCATCTCAGCCTCCTCGTATCGGATGGCAGCTCTCAATGCCCGCAGACCCGTCGCGCCTGGCATATCTTCTAGTGTGAGATGCTCAGCGCTTGCATCTAAGTAGCCTATGGAGGCGAGATAGGCAAAGTACTGCTCATACTCCTCGCGCTCTTTGTCCTGACTATAGACTACCGTGAGATGCCCCGTCTTGGTGAGGCGCTCCCCGCTGCCGACAACCACAGCCTTGTCTATGCGCTTCTTGACGATCTCATAGCGGATATTGTACGCGCCATCTACGTCAAATTTTTTCTCATCTACGCGAAACTTGATGGCCATGGGGCTATCATGGCACAGGATCAGAGATCTGATCTCGAGATCCATAGGTAGACGAGGTCTGAGTCTTGCGTAGAGTTGCTCTTGTTCGCAGCAGGTCATGAGTTGCCACAGACGCAGATTCTTCAGGTGAAACTCCTCAAAGGGCCGCGATGGCTGTATGCTCTGACCGATATAGAGATTGTACTCGACTCCATCTGTCTTGTAGATCTCGCAGTAGTGTGGGTAGGCGAGCTGGGCCTCGGCCTGCTTCTTCTGGAAGAAGTCCGCAAGCTCACGATTGATGAGCGATACGCTGGACTCAAATTTTTTTCTCTCGCGATACACGATTCCGAGCTCTGGATCTAGCAGAGCATCATAGGTCTCTACATAGGATGCATAGCGGCTATCTGATCGCATCCACTGCAGTACTGGATCTACTCTTTCCCTGATGAATGTAAGTAATGATAGTTCATCGCCAGCAGACAGATCAATACGTAGATCGGTGATATGCTGATCCAGTTCATAGCTGAGCTGCTGGATGATAGGCAGCTGCTCTTGTTCCCCTCGCATAGCGAGAGCCTCTTGGGCTGCCTTGAGCTGGAGTGTCAAGTCGCTCTGGATGGCACGATTGCGAATCTCACTACTGCTCATGATATCAGCCTGACCAAATAGAGGATAGACCTGCGAGAATATGATATCCTCATCATCGCCGTCAGGAGACTGGAGTCGAGACTCTGCCGCCTCTTCAAATCTCCATGAGATGGATGGGTGGAGCGAGGTGTAGTGCTGCTGTATGATCGACTCCAGCTGTGTCTGATGATTTTCTATAAAGGAATAGAGCGATACAGTGAGTACTGGTAGCACTGACTCGATGATGCTGTAGGTCATAGGGCTCAGGACCTGGGCATCACGCGAGATCAATTCCAGTAGACCTATCATCTCATCGCCATAGACCAGGGGTATGAAGATGATGCTCTGATAGCCCTTTTCGTGCAGGTAGCGTATGACATGGGAGGCCGGCTCGGACACACCATCGATCTGATCGTCCTCAGCATTCCAGGCGAGGTAGTGGTGTTCACGGCTGAGCTGCGCGCTGGAGACCTCGCAGTACATCTGATCGAGCGAGGTCGTGTGATGGCCGCTTAGAGCATAGCTTTTCCAGCCTTCGCCCATGTGTCTGGCAAGCTTGCTGGTCTTTTGATCATATCGACTGAGACCTACCTTGAAGTTGTCAGTCCCTATGAATGTGGCTAAGGAGCTCTTGATCATATCTCTGCTTCCTTTGCGCGAAAGCGCGTCCCTCTTTACCAGGTACCACTTGAGCCTCTCCAGGGTCACATCTCGCGTCACATCAAACATATTGACGATCGTGAAGCCCAGCATCTTGAAACTACCCGGCGGGATCAGGGTCTTCCATAGCTCTACATCCTCAGGGCTCTTGAGGAGTTGCTTGATCTGCAGTGAATCTAGCTCTCTGAAGTCCTCCGTAGGCGTGAAGACACAGTGATCGGCATTGATGAATATCCTGAAGGTCTTAGCCGAGCCATCCTTCATCGCTACGTCCATGAGATAGGGCCGATTCATCTGCGTGGATACGCCATAGTGCATACTCATGATGAATAGACACCCCATGATATAGAAGTAATCATCATCTGGTGTCTGTATGCTGAAACTCTTGCTCTGCTTGGCAGCTTCAAGCACCCCTAGAAGGCGCTGCGTAGGCCGTATGTATAGATCAGAAAGCGGCAGGCCTAGTGCCTTGATCTCATTAGTCTCCAAAAGGTCTGGGTAGAGATCGCGCGTAAGGATCTCGATAGCGCGCTTGTATCTGTGTAGTACTGATTCATCCCTCGTGCCAGTATACAACTCAGAGGCCTCCTCTATGATTTTCCACTCCTCTGCATAGAGAGGATGATCAGTGAGCTCTCTGCTGAGCATGTGTTTCCTGTAGCTATCCCTCAGCGCACTGAAGTCAAAGTAAGCCACAAAAGGTAGATCTACCTCCATGGAATTGATGAATGGAACTTGTCGGATCACGTGCGTCAGTGATTTTGGGTAATGCAGTATCAATAGTACAAATACTGTACCTGCTAATGAATCAACAGCGAGGAAGAGAAGATAGGTTTTCAAATAGCCATACTTTCGCAGCTCATTTCATCTATCTAAGCACATGAGTTTATTGACAGTAGGTACAGTAGCATTTGACACGATCACCACGGCTACCGCTAAAGCAGAAAGAGTCATAGGTGGGGCAGGATCCTACTCGGGATGGGCAGCGTCTTTCTTTCATACTCCAGTGAATCTGGTCTCGATCATAGGCGAAGATTTTCCCCAAGAGACCATAGCCGAGATGGAAGCACGTGGGATACAGACTGAAGGTCTAGAACGAGTGCTGGGCAAAAAGTCATTCTTTTGGGAAGGTGAGTACCTCGCTGATTTCAGTAGTCGCACGACTCATGCTACGGAGCTGAATGTCCTTGCAGATTTTGATCCACAACTTCCTCAGAGCTACCTATCGTCTGAGTACGTGCTCCTAGCTAATCTCACACCGGCAATCCAGAAATCTGTCTTGACTCAGATCGGATCGTCCGCTAAGCTAACCGTGCTGGACACCATGAACTTCTGGATGGACACTGCGCTGGACGAACTTCTCGAGGTCATCAATATGGTGGACGTACTCACTATCAACGACGAAGAAGCACGTCAACTCAGCGGCAAGCACAGTCTGATGGAAGCTGCGACCAAGATCTTGACCATGGGACCGCGATATCTGATCATCAAGAAGGGCGAGCACGGCGCTATGCTATTCAGCAATGATGGCATCTTCTCTTGTCCTGCTATTCCCCTTGCCAAAGTGGAGGATCCGACTGGTGCTGGCGATTGCTTCGCGGGAGCATTTCTAGGATATATCGCAAGAGAGCAGTCTACGAGCTTTGATACGCTGAAAAAAGCGATTGTCTACGGTAGTGTGGTAGCGAGCTATTGCGTAGAGGAATTTAGCCTAGACCGTCTGAAGAGTCTGGAGTGGAGCGATGTAGAAGCACGCTATGAGATGCTCGTGGACATGATGACGGTGTGAATCCTTTCACCCAGGCTCACGCATAGCCAAGTAGACTAGAATATATAGTCCTCTGGATCTTGATCAGATCAGCGTGAGCTATTATGTATCGATTTTTCCTGTGCACTGCCGTCGGCATTGGATCAAGGAATGAGCGCCATCATCGAGCTATAAT
>JAHDBH010000050.1:0-15106 GCA_020630495.1 Saprospiraceae bacterium | reverse complement strand
GCTCAGATATAGTAACTCATGCAGTCCCACGCAGCTTAGCTTACACTTTACACTTCAGTGTAAACTGCCTGTGATACGCGAAGTTGCAACTCTCTTTAGAGATGTATTCTTTACAGTAAAGTATAGCTAATTTTGTACCATGCTAAAGAACAAACCCAAGCCCGGACGCATCCGCGTCCTCGAACTACTCGAGATGCACGGAACCCTCAGACCTATCCAACTCCATACCCTCACTGGTCTATCGCGGCAGAGAATTCATAGCCTACTCAGAGACTACGTGCGCAAAGGTGTCATCACTAAGAAAGGTGTCTCACCCCGTACGTGGTATTCGCTCAGCAAATCGAGCGCGACTAAAAAATAGCGTAGCACCACTTCAAGTCCATCCTACCCAGCTCCATGCCCGTCCAGTGCTAGCTGGCCGCAGGCTGCATCTATGTCTTTTCCCCTACTCCGTCTGATGGTCACCAGCACATCTTCATTCGTAAGGATCTTGGCAAATTTGTCTAGACGGTCCTCTTCGGAGCCCTTCCAGTGAAATAGATCCACGGTATTGTATTCAATGATATTGACCATTACAGGTAGGCCCCGTGCGTAGATAGCAAGACGCTCCGCATCCTCGTCACTATCATTGAAGTCACGCAGCGCTATGTACTCAAAGCTGATCTTAGTACGCAGCTCTCGATAGAAGTAATACAGCGCATCCCGTAGCTCATCAAGTCCATTGCTGTCATTGATCGCCATGATCTCGCTCCGCTTAGCATCATCCGCTGCGTGCAGGGAGAGCGCCAGATTGATCTTGAGACCCTCATCAGCCAGCCGCATGATCATCTTGGCTACACCAGCCGTACTCACGGTGATCCGCCTAGGGCTGATGCCCTGGACTCCTGGATCAGTCAGTAAGCGCAGACTGCGGACCACAGGTCCATAGTTAAGCAGCGGCTCGCCCATGCCCATGTAGACCACATTGGTCAGGCCTCGGCCATAGACATCTTCGCAGTGTCTATCCACTATACGATACTGATCGAGAATCTCCTGCGCCTTAAGATTTCTGATACGACCCATGGTTCCTGTGGCGCAAAATTTACATGAGAGACTGCAACCCACCTGAGAAGACACACATACGGTATAGCGATCATCTCGCTCTACTGGAATCAAGACTGCCTCTATCATCTGACCATCATAGAGTCGTAGACCAAACTTGACTGTACCGTCCGAGCTCGTCTGCACTTTCTCCACCTCCACATGAGGAATCTGATAGCGCTTTTTTAATTCTTCGCGGATGACTTTGGGGACATTTCCCATCTGGTCAAAGTCCGTGACATCCTTTTTCCAGATCCACTCATAGACCTGCCTGGCTCTGTACTTGGGGTGACTCATGTGGAGTAGCACATCCTCTAGCTCAGTATAGCTCAGATCTCTTATATCCTGTAACTCTGACATCTTACAAAGGTAGTCCCATAGCGTGCACGTCGTCCACATAGCGACTCGCGTGGATCAGTGTACAAATCGACAGCTGGACGGCGGTGATAGACTTTCGGAGGGGCAAAGTCGGTTATAGTGCTGAAATTTACCACAGTGAATATCTATGCTCGCAAGACATGGTGGAAGTATCTTCTCGCCGCAGCTGCTCTGGTAGTAGTGATCGTATCCCTGTGGTATACTAATTTTTTGGCCAATAATCTCAAGGATACAGAGCGCGAAAAGGTAGAGATATTCGCTATCGCCATCCAAGAGCTGACTAATGAGGAGCAGCCTCAAGAGGGCCTATCTGAAGAGGGTAATGCCGCCGTCACAGACTACCTGCTCAATCATCGCGACCGTGGACTAGCCACCGCCATATCAGAGACCTTTGTGGAAGACATACCCGTCATCACTGTGGACGACGCAGGTCGTATCACACTCGCTAAGAACTTTGGCAGTAGGGACACAGATCTAGACTATCTATACGAGCAACTCGAGAAGATCAAGGAATCTGGCCTACCTCCTATCACGGGCGGTGATGGCTATGCTACAGAGGTCTATTACAAGAGCTCCAAATTCTTGCCCTATCTCACCTACTTTCCACTGCTACAGATCTTGCTGATCACAGCCTTTGTAGTGACGGGTTACTTGGGATTTAGCAGCAGCAGAAAAGCCGAGCAGAACCGTGTCTGGGTGGGCATGGCTAAAGAGACTGCACACCAGCTCGGTACTCCGATCAGCGCTCTCATGGGGTGGATAGAGCACCTCAAGTATGCTCTGGAAGACGATCCTGATGAGGAGAAAGAACTCATCATTACAGAACTCACCAAAGACGTAGATCGCCTCCAGCTCGTAGCAGATCGCTTCTCCAAAATCGGCTCAGATCCAGAGATGTCACTCATACCTGTAGCGACACTGCTGCGGAGCGTACATGACTATATGCGCAGCCGAGCACCTAAGAAGGTAGATCTACAATTCCCTAGAGCTTACAAGGAGGACCTGATGGTCAAGGCTAATGCTCCACTGATTGAGTGGGTGTTTGAAAATATGATCAGAAATAGCATTGACGCCATGTCTGGCAAAGGCACACTCAAAGTCGAAGTGTATCTTGACAATAACTATGTTTGTATCGACTTTGCCGATACGGGCAAAGGCATACCCAGCTCCAAGTGGAAAACCGTTTTTGAGCCAGGCTACACGACCAAAAAACGTGGCTGGGGCCTGGGCCTTTCATTGGCCAAGCGTATCGTAAACGACTACCACAAGGGCAAGATATACATCAAGCAATCCGTCATCAATGAGGGGACTACCATCACCGTCAAGCTACCAGATGCTCACAGCTAGGCTGGCGGTCTTATACTCCCTGTTTTTACTGGTGACGATGCCCCTTGCATCTGGCCAGACGGATTGTGATCACAATCTGAGCTATTGCCTACAGCTGCAATCTCCTGACGGAGCTGGTCTTCCTGGAGTGAATGTGGTCATAGAAGACAAGTTCTACGCAAGCAGCGACCTGCAGGGCATGGTTTCGGTCCCGAGGACTTACTACAGGGACACAGTCACATTTAGCTATGTGGGCTTTCGCCCAAATGAGCTCGTACTACAAGGACTATCATCCCAGCTCACCACGATCGTGCTGCAGCCAGAGATGTCCCAGCTGGGAGAGATCATCGTATTTGGACGAAAGTCCACTAATCAATCAGACATCGCTCAGCAAATCAAAGTACTGA
Source organism: Saprospiraceae bacterium (assembly GCA_020630495.1). Taxonomy (GTDB): domain Bacteria; phylum Bacteroidota; class Bacteroidia; order Chitinophagales; family Saprospiraceae; genus JAHDBH01. The sequence goes on along the minus strand of JAHDBH010000050.1, from coordinate 11,915 downwards.
GTCCTCAAGATATCAAGGCACTGCACGCTCCTAGTACCGTAGACTATCTCGAAAAGAGCGGTACGGCCTACGTCCAAAAATCTCAACTAGGCGGAGGCAGTCCTATCCTGCGCGGTATGGAAGCTAATCGCATCTTGCTCGTCAGCGACAAGGTCCGGATGAACAATGCGGTCTACCGCTCTGGACACTTACAGAACTCCATCACGCTCGATCCTTACTTGATAGAAAGTATCGAGGTGGCGCTAGGGCCATCGTCCCTACTCTACGGCTCTGACGCCCTCGGCGGTGTGATCCATTACAGGACTAGGTCTCCTGGAGTGAGCTCATCGCTCGGCGATCGGCGACGCGAGATCAACTACGGAGTGAGCTACGGTAGTGCTGCAGAGGAAAAAGGTCTTCATCTAGATATCAACTTTGGGCGTAAGGATCTGGGATTTCTGACCAGCATCAGCTTTACAGACTTTGGGGACCTCATGTCAGGTAAGCGTACACCCGCGGACTACCCTTCATTTGGTACTAGGCCGTTTTTTGCCGAGAGAGTAGATGGCGAGGACATCCTGCGTGTCAATCGTGATTCATTTTTACAAGTGGGCACGGCATACAATCAACTTGACATCACTCAAAAGGTCTCCTATCGCTACAGTGAAGACCTCATGCTCAAGGGGAATCTCCAGTATTCCACCTCCAGTGACATACCCAGATACGACATGCTTACAGAACCAGGCGATACTCCTGGATCGCTCAGATGGGCACGATGGGACTATGGTCCACAAAATCGTGTGCTCACATCACTCGAGGGTCAGTGGTCTAGACCATCTGCCTACTGGGATGAGGCCATCTTTATCCTATCCACGCAGGCGATTGATGAGCAGCGCATTACAAGACGATTTGGCAGTCAGCTTGAGAGCAATAATACGGAGCGGGTGAGAGTCTGGTCTGCTACAGCAGACTTCAGCAAGAGGCTAGAGGAGTGGCTAGGCGGAGTGGATCTCAGGTATGGAGCAGATCTGCAATGGAATCGTGTGCGCTCCACAGCTGTGCTCACGAGATTAGAAGATACTATACAGCAGTCCACGGGGATACTCACCAGATATCCAGACGGTAAAGCTCGGCAGACATCTATGAGTGTCTACGCGATGGGTGATAAGAAGCTAGCTAGCCATGACATCACCCTGCAGGCAGGTGTGAGACTGGGTGTAGAGGGCATAAGCCTTCGCTATGCAGATACCAGTGTAGTGGTGTGGCCTAGTAGCTATCTGGACGGTATCTCAAAGACCGTCGGCGTGCTCAGCGCGAGCGCAGGAGCCATCTACCAATATGATGAGCAGACTCGGATAAGGACGTCTCTAGCCAGCGCCTATCGCAATCCCAATATAGATGATCAAGGTAAGATCCGCACTAAGAATAATTTGCTCCAGATACCCAATCTGGATCTTAGACCAGAGAGAAACTACAGTATAGACATCCATGTAGATCGGATGCTAGAGCTGCCCTTTCCTTTCTCGCAGTCAAGCATATCTGCTGGTGGATATTACAGCCTGCTCCAGCGAGAGATCGTCCGCCAGCTAGGAGTGCTTCCTGGCGGAGACAGCACCATAGTCGTGGATGGCCAGCAGCTCAGGACCATCACCAATGTCAATGGTCGGAGCGCACGTATCCGCGGCTTGTACTTACAGTGGGAAAGTAGGGTACTTAGCGATTGGAGTACGGAGTTTTCGATTCATTACACCCGCGGTGTCAGCACCCTGGCAGATGGTAGTAAAGCACCATCAGCTCATGTCCCTCCCGTATACGGGCTGGCGAGATTTGCCTATACCCAAGATCGCTGGAGTGCAAGACTGGATATACTCTACAATGGTGCTAAGCCTGCAGATCGCTTTGCTATCAATAGTTCTGATAACTTAGAATTTGCCACTCCAGAAGGATCCCTGGGCTGGACATCCTGGAGTCTGTACGGGGAGGTGGCCCTAGGCAGAGATTTAAATCTTTCTATAGGAATAGAAAACCTATGGGACAAGCACTACCGCACCTTCAGTAGCGGGGTATCAGCACCTGGACGCAATCTGAGCCTACGCCTGCGCGGTACGATCCGCTGACTATGAGGCCTGCTCCAAGCCAGCACCTCGTAGTACCTGAGCAAATCGCTCTGTATTACGACTATTGATGAGTACAGTCTGACCACCCTTGAGATGCAGCTCTATACCTGAGCGTGACGGTACACCTACAGATTGTACACCAGCGGATGCGTAGGAGATATTCCATCCACTGTAACTCGCTGCTCTAGGCGCATCCACGTGAGCAAATGACTCTATATCCTTAAAGGAAAGCTTGGTCTTTTTGACCTGCCACGGCTTGCGCTTGTAGCGGACTTCCTTGTGAGTGATAGACGTCACCATGGTGCACTGTCTGAAGTATACAGCCGCTCCTGCAATCAGCACCAGACAGAGTATCAAAAAACCAAGATTACTCGCTGTCGCACTCTGAGGAGCTGATAGAAGAAGATTGGCCATAGCGCTTATCACCAGTACGGATAAGATCGCTAAAAACGCATACACCTCCCACTCTTGTCTCTTCTGCTTTTCCTTAAATACCTTCTGTGCCATAACTCGATTGTTTACAATTTGATAACACAAAGGTAATATATACTTTACATATTGTATAGCTATGGTAATTTACCGTCTCATTGTCAGCTACTTATCGCTTCACTGCATGCTGCTAGAATAAGAACATGATAGAAAACTGAAATCCCCGATTCTTGTCATCATCGTCGCGTCTCACTAGTCCGCTACTTCCTGTCAACTCGATCTGTGAGATGTCTGCCTCCTCGTTAGTCACGTCTGATAGACCTAGATGATATCTCGCAGTGAAGCCTAGGCCCTTGTTGGGAAAGAACGTGAGGCCACCCACCAGCCCAAGCTCAAATCGCTGATAGAGCGTAGGCTGAGCGATGACTCTTGAGGTCAGTGGAGGAAAATCAAAGTAAGCGCCAGGTGACTTGGGCAACACCGCTCCACTCATCAGCCTGATAGCATCGCCAGAGAGGAAGCCCTGAGCTCGATCAGAGCCATAGTTGTAGTCTAGCGTCTGTTCAAATCTCTCTATGATCTCCCCAGATCCCACCACTGTACCATTAAATTGCCTTATTCCACGAGCCTTAGAGCCTACTAGCAGGCCGAGTACAGCTCCACCGTGGATCTCAAATTTCCCGACTTTGTAGTATGCTGTGATCGGTATATCTATGTACGTGTTTACGATATCGAGTTGGATCAGCTTGTCACCTCTTGCCACCACTAGATTAGCCGGTGAGATAAAGAAGTATCCATCGCCATCGTACTTATATCTTCCGCCTTTCTGGCTAAATAGCAGCTCAGCACGCAGCCCCACCAAGTCTGTGAAGGCGTAGTCAAATACCACTCCTATCTGAAATCCGCTGCTCAGAGTATACTCCTCCAGCACCTCGTCCGCAGTGCGCTCGAGCGGACCATCAAGCTCCATATAGCTGAGACCTGCTTTGAAACCCAGGCCGAGCTGTGCTTGTAAGCATGTGAAGCCAAGAGACAGACAAAAAAGTATCGATAGAGATCTAGTCATGAGAGTGGATATTTGTGTGTTGCTTCTACGAAAGTATCACATCTTTAATTGGATATGTCTTCACGAAACAAGCTCTACAAGTTTTCGCAGATGTTGGAATTTTCCAATGTCGTACAGAACTTTGACTCATCCACAGATGAGCTCATCGGACAGGGCCATACGCCAGTGCAGCGCAGAGGTGTATGGGCGCAGGAGCAATTTGGCAATGATCGTCCTATCGTGCTAGAGCTAGCATGTGGACGGGGAGAGTACACGGTGGCTTTCGCCAAAATGTTTCCTGACAAGAACTTCATCGGCGTGGATGTGAAGGGTGCTAGGCTATGGCAGGGCGCGCGTCGACTTAGGGAAGAAAAGTTGTCCAATGGAGCATTTCTGCGGTGCAGGATCGAAATGCTCAGCAAGTTTTTTGCTGAGGGAGAAGTAGATGAAATATGGATCACATTTCCAGATCCATTCCTCAAGCAAAGGAAATCATCTAGGAGGCTCACCGCTCCTGGCTTTCTCGACGTATACAGACAAGTACTCAGACCTGACGGTATCATACATCTCAAGACGGATGAGCTACGTCTGTATGATTTCACCTTAGAGGTGCTTGCGTCCTATCCTAGTCGCATCACTTTCTCATCAGCGGATCTGTACCAATCAGAGGAGCTAGATCCTAGGTGGTCACAGACTACTCACTATGAGCAACTGCACATAGCGGATGGCGATCAGATCTGTGGTGTATCGTTTCAACTATTGGAGGGCTGACCCCCCTCGTTAAAGTGCTTCCAACCCTGAGCGATGATCTCATGACGCTTTCCAGCGCTAGACAACAGGTAGATACCCTCTTCCTTCGGCTTCACAGATCCTACGACACTGATATCGTCTAGATCGTGCAGCGCATCTTCGTGTCTGTGGTCTACCGCAAAGAGCAGTTCGTAGTCTTCTCCTCCACTGAGAGCGCAGGTGATTGGATCCATCTTAAACTGCATGGCCATGAGCTTTGCCTCCTCATGGATAGGCACCCAGTCTTCTTGAATCTCGGCACCTACTCCAGATTGTCTAGCGATATGCATGAGATCTGATGCCAGACCATCACTGAGGTCTATCATTGCCTTAGGTACTATAGACAGCTCTGCTAGTCTGAGTATGACGTCTTTGCGCGCAAGCGGCCTCAGCTGCCTCTGCACTAGGTACTGTTGATCCTCGAGGTCGGGTTGTACATCTGGCGCTTCGAGATAGATCTGCTTCTCTCGCTCTAGCAATTGCAATCCCAGATAAGCCGCTCCTAGATCCCCTGATACACAGAGAAGATCGCCCTCTTGCGCGCCTGATCGGAGCACCACCTGATCTCTCGCGGCACTACCCATCGCCGTGATCGATATGACCAATCCCTGCATACTTGAGGTCGTATCACCTCCCACGATATCGACTTGATACTGGTCACAGGCTAGCTTGATGCCGCTATAGAGCTCTTCTACAGCCTCTACGCTGAAGCGATTGCTCAGCGCTAGCGATACGGTGATCTGCTCAGCCATACCATTCATAGCATAGATGTCTGATAGATTGACCATCACTGCCTTGTACCCCAGGTGCTTGAGTGGCGTATAGGCAAGATCAAAGTGTATGCCCTCTATGAGCATATCTGTAGATACAAGCGTCCGTCGATCAGCGTGATCTAGGACAGCTGCATCATCACCGATTCCCTTGATGGTGGAGTCACTCGCGTCATAGAGTCCCTCAGTTAATCGATCTATGAGGCCAAATTCCCCTATAGCGCCTATGGGAGTAGATGTGGATTTCTCTGGCTTAGTCATCTATTTCTTCGTATTCTGTAAATCCGTCATTATCTCTTTGGTCTATCTCTGGATCGGCAGCCTTGCCCAGTCTTGTGGGTATGACTAGCTTGTAGGCGAGATATAGTAACACAGCCCAAAAAAGTATTTTCATGACAGACCTGCGGGTTAAACTGGGTTAATTAAGTCCAAGCACTGGCAAGAAGCTATAGAGAATCTTTCGCTGTATGCGACCTTAGACATGGTCAAAGGTACAAGCAGTCTATGCACACTGCTATTGCCTGGAGTAGCTTGGCGCCGACCGTAAGTCACGAGCTCCCATCCGCAGGTGCTAGGTCTCTCCAGTGCTAAGCTCTGTCCATGGCTAGATGACTAATTTTGCCACTCAGTAAAACTGATGTCTTACATCACCACTATACTCCAAGGATTTACACGATGATGAATTTTAAAAAACTGGTCAATGTCACTGGACTGGCGGTACTTGCTATCGCTATGGGTGTCTATATATTTTCTGTAGAGCGTACGGGTAGTCTCTGGGACTGCGGAGAGTTTATCCTCGGAGCATACAAGCTACAAGTAGTGCACCCTCCAGGTGCGCCGCTTTTCCTCATGACGGGAAGGCTATTTGCCGCACTGGGTGATGCTCTGTCTGGCAATCCGGAGCACATTGCCTTTGCAGTGAATCTGATGTCAGGACTCTGGAGCGCTCTAGCAGCCATGATGATCGCATGGATCACCATGATCCTCGGTAAGATGAGTCTGGTAGGAAGATCTACAGAGCCACTCACAGATGCTCAGAAAATCGCCCTAGCTGGCGCTGGCTTGTCGGCTGGACTTGCTACTGCTTTTTGTACGAGTATCTGGTTTTCTGCCGTGGAAGGTGAGGTGTACGCGATGTCTACCTTCTTCTCAGTACTTACCTTCTGGGCGATGGTCAAGTGGTATAATCTGCCAGAAGATGATACACATGACCGCTGGGTAGTCTTTTCTATCTATGCAGCTGGTCTCTCGCTGGGTGTCCACCTGCTGAGCCTTCTGGCCTTTCCAGTACTTGCAGTTCTCTATTACTTCAAGAAATATAAAGAGACTGATCCTATAGGTGTAGCCCTCAGCTTCTTAGTCGGAGTGGGTATGGTGGTATTTGTCCAGAAGGTCATCATCGTGGGCATACCTGTAGTGTGGAGCAAATTTGAGGTGCTCATGGTCAATAGCCTGGGACTGCCATTTCACTCGGGAATCATACCTACCATGCTGGTCTTCGCCGCTCTTGTCATCCTTGGTCTAGTGGTAGCTAGAAAGAAAAATCTCCCTATCCTCCAGAGCGCGAGTATGGCTGTCGGACTTCTTATTATCAGCTTTATGTCCATGGGGACAGTAGTCATCAGGGCCAATGCTAATCCTCCTGTCAACATGAATGCGCCCTCCGACGTGACACGTCTGATACCATATCTCAATCGCGAGCAGTATGGTGAGCGTGCACTTTTCAGAGGACCAGACTTTACCGCCAGTCCTATCAAGTACGATTACAAGGAGCGCTACATACGAGTAGGTGACGAATACAAGAAACTCGACAAGAAGGTGACCCCTGTCTACGCTAATAAGGACAAGCAGCTCTTTCCACGCATGTCTGATAGCGGCCAGGGTCGACCAGGCCTGTATAGGCAATGGATCAATAAGGAAAAAGGCAAAATTGGCTTAGCGGATAACATTGAGTACTTCTTTCGCTATCAAGTAGGGTGGATGTATGTGAGGTACTTCATGTGGAATTTTGCCGGAAGGCAGAACGGCTCACAGGGCTACTACAAGTGGGATCCCTCTGATGGGAACTGGATCAGCGGTATCAATTTCATCGACGAGATGCGCACTCACAATATGAGTGAGATGCCCGAGCGGATGAAGGAGCACAAGGCGCGCAATCGCTATTTTTTCTTGCCATTCATCTTTGGGATATTTGGCCTTCTCTTCCACTACAGGAAGCGTAAGAAGGAGTTCTTTGCTCTCCTGGGACTATTCTTCATCACTGGTATAGGTATCATACTCTACACCAATCAACCGCCCAATGAACCGAGAGAAAGAGACTATGTACTTGTAGGCTCATTCTTTACCTACTGCGTGTGGATAGGACTAGGCGTACTGGCCCTCAAGGATGTCATAGGTGGCTGGATCAAAGACAATGATCGCCTGGCTGCGGTACTTGCCTCAGCGCTTGTGCTTACCGCACCTGCCATCATGCTCACACAAAACTTTGATGATCACAGTAGGATGCACCACAAGGCTAGCCGTGACTATGCCGCTAATTTCTTAAACTCCCTAGAGGAAAATGCCATCATCTTCACCTACGGAGATAATGATACCTATCCACTATGGTACGCTCAGGAAGTAGAGCAGATCCGCACAGATGTGAGGGTCATCAACCTTAGCCTCATCGCTGTGGACTGGTACATCAATCAGATGCGCAGAAGGGTCAATGACTCTCCAGCCATAGACTTCACCATACCTGCTGATGCCTATCTAGGACCAGATAGGAATCAGATCTTCTACCCCTTCCCTGATGAGTCAAGTCGTATGAGCAGCGTATTTGACGTGCTTAAGTTTCTCGGTGAAGATCATCCTCGACAGGCTGGTGGATACAATCTCAAGACTTTCCTGCAGACTAAGAAAATGTACATCCCCATAGACGAAAGCTATGTACAGTCATCTGATATGTTCTCACCTGGTGATGACCAAGGAAGAGTAGATAGGATCAACATCGATCTAGGAAATCGACGCTACATCACTAAAGACGAACTGGCGATCCTAGATATCGTGTCTAGCAACATCAATAAGCGTCCAGTCTACTTCTCAGTGACCTGCCAGCCCAAAAAGCTATTAGGCATGAAAGACTACACCCAGCTCGAAGGTCTAGCTCTCAGAGTAGTCCCTAAGAAAACTACCACACAGCAAAATCTTATCTATTTCTATGGCGACATAGACACTGAGAAGATGTATGAAAATGTCACTACCAAGTGGCGCTGGGGTAATATGGACAAGAGGGAGCTGTACGTCACCTCATCCTACAATGCAACGCTGCAGGCACAGAAGCTTACACTATCTCGTCTTGTCAGAGAACTGATGCTGGAGGGCAAAAGACAGAAAGCCTCTGATATAGCAAATCTGTACTTTACAGCATTCCCCTATATGAACTTCAAGTACGACAGCTATGTAGCACCATTTATAGAAGCTCTGATGAGCAATGGCGATATAGATCTAGCCAAGCATCACATCAGGCTACTCTCGCAAGAGATGCAAGACTACATGGAGTTTTACACCTCTCTGTCACCTAGTGATCTAGAGAATGGCTTCCGTGATGACTATCGCTTTGATCTACGGGCCGTAGGTGACGCTCTACAGCTCACGAGACAGATCAATGACCCAGCATTTACAGAAGAGATCAATCAGCTCATAGGGCCCTACCAGAGCACTAATCTGCTGCGAGGATAGTATGTCTGGACCATCATCACGCTGTCCAGCTTGTGCCGCCAATCATTGGGGTACTGATCAAGTGGTAAAGGATCACTCCATCTCCGGAGAGTCTTTTACCCTCAGAGAGTGCCTCGACTGCCATATCAAAGTGACGGTAGATGCTCCAGGACCCTCTGAGATAGCGCCGTACTATGCTAGTGAAGATTACATCTCGCACTCTGACGTGCAGCATGATCTCAAGGATAAGCTCTACCACCGTGCTCGAGGTATCATGCTACGTCGCAAAGCCGCATGGATCGAGCCTCATCTAGCTACAGAGCATGCCAAGCTACTAGACATAGGCTGCGGCACAGGATACTTCCTCAAGCATATGCATGATAGGGGCCATACCGTGGTAGGCCTAGAGCCTGATGATGATGCCAGAGCCATCGCCGATAAGCAGGGCGACTTCTCCGTATATCCAAGTGATCACCTCGCACAGCTAGACGGTAGCTATGATGCCATCACCATGTGGCATGTCCTAGAGCATGTGCATGATCTAGATGGATACGCGAGCAAGATCAGAAGTCTGCTCCTAGACCATGGCCTCTGGGTAATTGCTGTACCTAATCACACGAGTCGAGATGCTGATCACTATGGTACGGACTGGGCGGCATACGACGTACCTCGACACCTGTGGCACTTTTCGCCCCGCAGCATAGATGCCTATGTGGAGAGACATGATATGATCGTGGTAGATCGCAAGCGCATGATCATGGATCCATTCTACGTATCGCTGCTCAGCAGTGGCTATCGCCGAGGTAAGCCAAGCTACCTATCTGCTGTATGGACTGGCCTGCGATCCAGCATGCGTAGCTTTGTGAGCGTAGAGGAGTCATCGTCTATAGTGTACTTCGTCAAGAAAAAATAACACCGATCATGAGATACGCCATTGGCTGCGATCATGCTGGCTTCAGCCACAAGGATGTCGTCATCCGAGTACTGGAAAAGCACGGGCATGATGTCGCGGATTACGGAACCTTTACAGATGAGTCTACAGACTATCCTGATCATATCCATCCAGCCATGAAAGCTCTCACTGATGACCAAGCCGAGAGAGCTATCATCCTCTGTGGCAGCGGAAATGGCGTAGCTATGACGGCTAATAAATATGCACACGTGCGCGCCGCCCTCTGCTGGGATGTAGAGCTGGCTAGCCTGGCCCGTCAGCACAATGACGCCAATGTCCTGGCACTTCCTGCAAGATATATTGACCATCCGCTCACAGAGCAGATTGTAGAAACGTTTATCACTACCCAGTTTGAAGGAGGCAGACACGCTCGCCGCGTCTCCAAGATCAGCTGCTAATCATCAGATCATGAAATACACCTTCCTATTAGCTTGCCTGCTGAGCTCAGGACTCTTATCCGCCCAGTACGTATCAGGGGTCATGCAGCCTGTCGGCCAAATGGCTAAGTACGACTCACTCAGATTTACCGACAAAGAAGCCTCCTACGGCGCGACCGTAACACGTGCCGATCTCGAAAAACATCTTACCATCATCGCCAGTGACAAGATGGGTGGGCGCGAGCTAGGCACCAAGGGAAATGAAATGGCTGGCGAGTACATAGCATCCCAGTTTGCCCGAATGGGCCTCTCAAAAGCTGCAGGTCTAGAAGATTACTATCAGCCAGTACAGTTTGACTACACCTCATGGAATGACATCAGCCTCAGCGTAAATGGCGTCGACTATAAGCATATGAAGGACTTTCTCTCCCTGCCACTAGAAAACGAGTCTAGAGAAAGGTTACAGGTAGATGAGATCCTATTCCTAGGCTATGGCATCTCTACAGAAGGCTACAATGACTATCGCAAGGATGTAGAAGACAAAGTCATACTGATTTATCGTGGCACACCACGCGACAGTGATGGGAAGGAGTACCTGGGCGATGCGTCTGCCTGGACTATAGAGAAGAAGTTGCAGCTCGCCAAAGAAGAAGGCGCTAAGGCGGTGCTCATCATAGACGATCAGCTCCAGCAGAGGACCAGTGACAATCGCCGAGCACTCATGCGACCACAGATGACACTAGGAGGTAATGGCGCTAAGGAAGTCACCACAGCCAATGCTATGTACATCTCTACCAATATCCTAGAAGACATGCTAGGCAAGAAATACAAGAAATTTATCAAAGTACGCGACAAGATCACAGCCAAGGGAAAGCCCAAGTCAGTAAAGCTCCCTGTAGACATGATCATGACCCAGTCGATCGCACGGAGTGAAGTAGTAGGAAACAATATCATCGGACTGGTAGAAGGCTCAGACCCTAAGCTCAAGGAAGAGGTCATCATCGTCAGCGCCCACTATGACCATATAGGACGCCGCGGTGATGATATCAATAATGGTGCTGATGACAATGGCTCGGGCACCTCTACCGTGCTGGAGCTCGCTGAGGCATTTGCTCAGGCTAAGCGAGTAGGTGATGGACCTAAGCGTACCGTGATCTTTATGCTCGTCACTGGAGAGGAGAAGGGACTTCTAGGCTCCTTCTACTACTCGGAAAATCCCATCTATGCTGTAGCTAACACTGTGGCCAATATCAACATAGATATGGTAGGCCGAGTAGATAGCCGATATGAGGACAATCCGCACTATGTCTATGTGATAGGATCTGACAGACTCAGCACACAGCTGCATACGATCAATGAGCAGAAAAATGCTGAGTACGTCAATCTCACGCTCGACTACAAGTACAATGATGAGAAAGACCCTAATCGCTTTTACTTCAGATCAGATCACTACAACTTTGCGCGACTGGGTATACCGTCCATCTTCTTCTTTAATGGTACACACCCAGATTACCATAGACCATCTGACACTGTAGAGAAAATCAATTTTGAGAAGATGGAAGCCATAGGCAGGCACATATTCCATCTCGCGTGGGAGCTCGGTACTCGCGACGCACGCATCGTAGTAGATGGTAAGAGCTAAGAAGTAACGCTCCTAATAAATAGGAAAAGGGGGATCTGCGATTATGTTGCAGATCCCCCTTATATTTTGGTGATGATCGAGTTAGTCTATGGACTGGCTTAGTCTATGCCGTGCAT
>JAHDBH010000197.1 GCA_020630495.1 Saprospiraceae bacterium | reverse complement strand
ATCATGAGAGCACGCTCTGAGCAGTCAGCATTTTCTCTTAGTAGTGGCTCAAATGATTATTACGATCTCACGGCTGACGAATTTATCCTAGATAGTGATGCCATCGCGGATCTTGGGGCAAATAATGGTGTACTTCGCCATGGTGATTCCCTCTCGCTCACACTTCACTGGGAAAAGCTGCGATGTGTAGACGATGTTATCAATTTTGAGCTACAGGCCAGTTGTGACAGCTCAGTTGTCTGCCGCGAGGATGTAGAAACATATTTCGTCGCATCACGGCATCTGGAGACTGAGCTACCGCGTCTGATGAGTACAGATGCATATACTGTCACGAGTTTTGAAGAGGACGACTATATCTACTTGGAGTATGTGAACAAGGGAAGGGGTCCTAGGGCCAATTACTATGATATATCGCTTCACCTTATAGCTAAATTATATGATGAATCGAGCTTTGACGTATTGGACATCAGTGACGTGATCGTAGGCGACTTGTCTACAGATTTTACGCATGAGCAGGTCAGAGATACGGCTGTGACTACCATTTCCTTCACATCACTGTCCACCGACCCAGATGGACTCGGAGGTATGTCAGACCTCGATGGAGACGGAATCTTTGACGACATTGCTCCTGGGGACACTCTGAAACTTCGATTACTATTGGACGTCCAGCCCATCTACACAGGGAGTGCAGCATGTAGAAATATCACGAGAGAGATTCTAAGCATCTACAGTGGAGAATTTCGCGGCTCTTACCTCTGTGTTGGCGAACAAGTGCCGCTGAATATAGAACCAAAGCGTGTGCTCCAAGAAACTGCAAGCATCATACTTGGTGCAGATCTGTATATCCAGTCAAGACCAGAAGAATTAGCCAACGGAAGTGATCTTCGCTTTAGTATAGGAGGCTACTTTGACGATCTGTTACAAGCTGACTGCCAGGCGCCCCAAAAACTTGTCACTATATCAGGATACAATGCCTCACAACTCGAGGAGAATACTCTTATCGTGGAGCAAGATACCAATACATGGCAGGTAGCGCTAGAGGATGATGGAACCACAGAGATGATCCTAGACGCCAAGCTTCGGTATAGATTCACTCTTCCACTGATCAATGACTGCGATGCACTGCTCCTACCAGAATATGACTCTACCATAGCTATCTGTAGGCAGTGCCTGCAGGCGCCGATCAGTATCGTCACTATGAGCTCTAGTCTGATCTGTGATGGTGACACTACTCTGATAAATTGCCAGAGTGTTAATCTGACAAACAATTGTACGAGTGTCAATGATCAAGCGCTCTCACCAGTCCATCTCGTACGTCAAAACTACTATCGTACCTCTGTAGGATGGACTGACAGCACGAGGTCGCGAAGGGTCGATCCATTTACCGACTCGATCAATCACGATATCTACGTCTCCAAGGATACAATGCTCGTAAGAGCGACTTACGTCATTGACTGCAATACATCAGGTCTCACCTTTGATGTAGGAATAGACCTGCATAGAGAGGAATTTAGTGGTAGACGCGTATATAATTACGTCATGGGATCTGTATCACACTACGCTAGCGACTCTGATAGCTGGTCCTCATGCACATCTGAACAAATAAATTACCAGATCAGATCATATCACGTATTTGCGCAGTCAAGAGACGTAGAGAGATGTCTGGAGCGGCCTTTACGCAGGGGCGACAGCTTAGTAGTAGATTTCTATCTCACATTTGATCTTACTGTTCTCGAAGAGACAGCAGCCACTCCTTACGTTAATATCAATTACCCCGATTGTTCTGCTCATTATAAATATCCATTTGACGGAAACGTCCAATCCCGTCTCAGCGGCAGGACGGTAACAAGCAATTGGACTAGGCTTCTTTATACTGATGTATTCGCCTCATCTGTTACTAATATAAATGTGGTTTTACAACCAAATTTCCTAGCATGCGACCCTCGTTTAGACGGCTACAGTCACTTTCCTTCAGGTGTGAATTACGAAAAAGAATGGCGCCCGCTATTGGAAATTCGTAACATAGAATTTACCTATAGTCAAGCTTTTGAGTACGTACCTGGCAGCTATGGTATCTATCAGTCATATGAGGAAAGTGCGTATCTAACCCATGAACTCATCGGTAAAATGACAAGAGTGCTGGATGAGGATAAATTGGTCTTTAGCGCAACGGCAGACGACTGGACGGTGAGGTTTCTGGAAACTTCACCTGCTGCAGACAGTCTCTACAGGACCAGTAGATTCTTTGTGGGCATACAAATTCGTCCAAAGTGCTATGCAGACCAACAAACTCAAGATCCAGGCAGGTCCATTCGCTACACCTCAAGGCACCTCGATAAAGCTGATTTCTTCAGCGAAGACAGAAGTACCGTATTG
>JAHDBH010000196.1 GCA_020630495.1 Saprospiraceae bacterium | reverse complement strand
GAATGGAAGATAAATCTTGAGCATGCGGCTTTCGCCAAAAAGCCAGACGTGCCAAAAGCTAACATCAAGTCGACTCTGGGTCACTATCTACATAAAATAGATCTGAAAAAAGAAAGTGACATAAAACTTGTAGATGCTGTGCAAAGGGCTGTCAATAAGGATCAGTCAAAGATGGCTAAGATTACTTCTAGCCAGTGGGGCAGCATACGATCTAGAGCCCAGCGTGCCTCCTCCGATGATCAGCTGTGGCATGACTTATTCTACGAAGGTAATCGCGATGCCGATAGAAAATTAACCGATGTACAAGGATTTCTCCGACATGGAGTGGCAGCAGATAAGTGGACACCTGTCGCAGTCAATCACTTCAAAAACACTTTTGATCAAGCTAAAGAGCAAAACTTAGATGTGCGGACATTCATAGCCCTCTATAGCTCTGAGATGGCTAAGAAAAAGCAAAACTCCAATAACGTAGCTCATGACAAAGTATAGGAAAATTATTCGAATAGACTGGGAGGCTGTCACGCCTATATATATATCATCTGGGAGAAGCGGCCTGCTGAGAGACTCGCTCGTGCAAAAAGATTATCTAGGTCTACCCATGATCCCAGGCACTGCACTCGCAGGAGTGATACGGCATGAGATGCAACGACAAGGAATGCAGAGCGATTCTATGAATGCATGGTGGGGCTCCTCTGGCTCACGAGATACTGAAGGTCAAGGATCTCTAATCATGGTGAGCTCTGCTTATCTCATAGGAAATGCCAACAGAGTATGTGAATCACAAAGTGAAGAAGTAAATCAAATCGCCCAGCTCTTTGAAAATCTGCCTGTACGTGACCACGTGCGTATAGACGTAAGAGGGACTGCTGAGAAGGGTGGCAAATATGACCATGAGATCGTCCACAAGGGATGTCGCTGGCGTAGCGAGATTGAGATACGTGGCGAAGACATGGAGCAGATCAACACACAGTGGCAAGCCATGGTCACGGCAATCACATCGCCGCTCTTCCGCATAGGTCAAGGTACTAGAAATGGGTACGGTCATATAGTAGTCATAGCCTGTGACGAGCATGACCTCATCGTTACTGATGATCAGTATATTAACTGGAGCAGTTCGCTTAATGAGCAGATCCCCTCAGGCAAGTTAGCGACGACGCCCAAGCAGGACTCTGAAATGAAGTCATACTTACTCGATCTTTCGAGTAGCACACCCACGCTATTCCACTTTGGAGCGGGATATGCCGATGCACAAGTAGATGCAGTACCTGTCACGGAGCACTCTATAAATTATATAGAAGGCCGCATCCAATTATCAAAATGCGCAGAAGTCTTGATCCCTGGTAGTAGCGTAAAAGGAGCTCTGCGACACCGCACTGTCTATCATATGCTTAAAGGTCAAGAAAAGTTTGCGGAGAGTACAGAGGACTACGTTAAGCTCTTAACAGAAGTGGATGCACTCTTTGGTCGAGCAAGCTCTGATGATGCCGAGAGCAGTCATATAGGATCAGTGATCATTGACGATGTCTACTGTCGAGGATTACAAGCAGAAAAGATCCTCAATCATGTCCAGATCGATCGATTTACTGGAGGTGCTAAGGATGGAGCTCTATACAGTGAAAAAGTGGCCGTGCTTCCCCCAGGTGAGAGTATCCAGATACGCATCCAAATAGCCCATATGGATAAGATTCCCAAAGAACAACTTGAAGCATTTGAGTCTGCAATGACAGATATCACCACAGGATTGCTTCCCCTGGGAGGGCTGGTCACTCGCGGCCATGGCATATTTACAGGAACTCTCGAGACTCTGACAGCTACAACTCCAGCATCATGATTACAAGAACAGACGATATCAAGCAATTGACGGGTAATTACATTGGCTACATCTGGATGAGTGATAAAGCTCAAGCCCTTTTGATAAATGGCAAGCTGCCAGAATCCTCCCTACAAGATCATAACCCCTTCATCATAGAAGGTCAACTCTACGATGAGGATAATCAGCATAGCTACGCCATCCGCCATGACGGCTCCCTGATCATCACGAGATACGATCTTACAGAGTCATCGTCAACAGGCGATGTCAGCTACGTGGCTCATCGCATAGAGGGAAAAGAATACATAGCCTTCAGGCCTGTATGGATCGCTGAAGCGGATCCTATAACCCCAGAGTACGAGACCATGGTGTACAAGGGAAAAGCTTTTGTAGGATTTTATCATGTAGATCAAAAGTCATCAAATCATCAGCCATCATAGTGTGCCCAGAAATCAACAGAATATGACTAAGTCAGCGTATAATTTTATCCCTGCTCCAACAGAAAAAGAGGTCATCAAAGTAGATGACCATCATCAAATTACACAAGACATACCATTTAGAGATGGGCTGAGCGGTCATATCAGCTTTACTCTGACCGCA
>JAHDBH010000049.1:19145-21233 GCA_020630495.1 Saprospiraceae bacterium | reverse complement strand
AAGAGCCGCTCCCGTCGAAATCCATGAAAATATAATCATTGCGCTTAGGTCATGTAGAGTCACCACATGCTTAAAAACCTTGGTCGATTCCGCTTCTATTCGCCCTCGTTAACACAATGAGATTGTCTGCTTACGCGAGCACTTTTCTCCTTTTACATCGTAAGGCAGCTACCATCCACCTAGGTAGTGGTTTGCCCACTGGTCGATCATGCAGCGAAATTTTCCATCCTAGAGCTGGTAGTAGTGTGACCTTGAGAGTTTGTACAAACTCGATCAGCGTACCGTCAGGATCTTCTGCATAGCCCCAGTGTCCAGCCGCATCACCCATGAGAAAATCTGGATCGCTTTTCACAGTGAGTGATCTGTCCAGGTCATCGCATGCTCTAGAGATGCACGCCATGTCCGCTACATCAAAGCAGATATGCATGTAGCCAGGATCACCCCAGTATCTATCTTCATAGCTATGCGCAGCACCTTCACGGCATTCTATGAGCTCTATCTCACTTCTGCCTAGTAAGTGACTGAAGCCACCTGATCGCTCTGCACTATGAGTGAGTATGACTCTGCGCAGTTCATGATCACCGCCTACTAGACTCGTCAGATCGTTCCAGCGCTTGGTCTCATCCAGAAGCACCTGGTCGTAGCCCAGCAGATTTGCGTAGTAGGCTATAGACAGGTTGATATCTGATACACCGATGGAGACAGAATAGATTCCTCCTTGATTTCTACCATATTTCCATAGCCAGTCATCGCACTCTTGATAGCATACATGATTGCCGTATGGGTCTCTGGTGAGGATTGCAGATCGACCTAATGGATCTACCACTGCTATCGCTGGTGAAGTAGGGTAAGTGCTCGCTATGGCATGAGAGAGTTTATTTACATCACGGCACTTCAGGGTGACACGCTGTATGCCCAGGCGCTGGATACCCGTGTCTGCTATCGCTTTTCCAGGCCTAGAAGTAGCTTGCCACAGCTCGTAGCCTGCACCGCCTTGGTCGCTCATGGCCAAGATAGCACGCTTGGATCTTGGCAAGCCACCCATGTACTGTGCCATATCGACTGCCTCTGAGGCATCGTCAAATACACACAGATCCACATGAAAATATCGTGCATACCACTCATAAGCCTCGTAGATATCCGCCACTCCTAGCCCTACTTGCTGTATACCATAGATATCTGGAGTCTTGAAAGAGCCAGTCGTGGAGAACTCAGAGGTGTTATTCATGCAGTAGCAATGGCTCGTGAGGGAAATACGTATAAATCAGTGGTGAACTTAGATCTTTTTTAACTCCAGACAGAATACGCTTGCCCGCTCCGTATCTGACCATCGCATCCGTAGACTATACTTCACCTAAAATATAAAGACTGTGACCAGGAGATTCCACACAAATAAGAACCACCAGATGAACCAGTATGTGTAGCCTGCTAAGATGAATTTGAAACTTGTCTTGAAAAATCCTTGTCCGTAGTACCGCTTCATTGCGATCCAGAGAAATATAAAATTGATCGCGATACCTATACCGTTTACAACGCTTGTATCAGTCCATATACGGAGTAGTAAGCTCGCTGCCGTGACGCAAAACATGAAGCAATGGACATGCACCCAAAAGATCAAATGCTCTACCCAGTAGTGGCGACGACGCACATACAAGAGCTTCATCATGATGGCTATAAGTGGTATAGTGAGTAGGGTGACCCAAAGCAGATTCCCCAGTAGAACTTTAGAGTATGATTGCGCGCCCTGATCCATGATCTTCATGGATCTCCAGAATATGAGTCGATTAAAAAAGCCATCGATATCATATTTCCGCTCTAGGGAGTCACGGCTGAGAGTAAGGTAATCGATAGTGGCGATATCGCCACATATCATAGGATGATCGCCCGCATTAAGATTTCCCCAGTTGATGGAGTCCTGAAAGCTCACTACCTCTGTCAGTAATCTCTTATGAGCAGAGTCTATGGCTTGTACATATAGTGATTGCTCTCCGTGCTGCTCAGCGAAATCGGCTCGTATGCTAAGAAGTGAGTCGATGATGGGTCGCTCATAGCGCTCACTGCTAAATGGATCTAGATCTTGCAGATTGT
>JAHDBH010000049.1:14645-19045 GCA_020630495.1 Saprospiraceae bacterium | reverse complement strand
ACTAGCTGGTGGCTGGACTGGGGGAGGAGTAGCGGGTGGTCTGCGTCGTGAGAATAGACCCATGCATTTGACTAGTCAAAAGAATGATTAGCCACACTAGCCTTTTTCACAAGTTCCTCATACTCTTCTGGTGTGAGGCCGTCATGGCAGAAGTAGATGGGGTTTACAGGTGAGCCATTGAGATGTACCTCGTAGTGGCAGTGTGCGGCCGTAGATCGACCAGTGTTGCCCACAGCACCTATGACCTCACCTTTCTGTACTTCCTGTCCTTCTTTCACATCGATAGTGCTCATGTGAGCATAGAGTGTCACATAGCCAAAGCCATGATCAATCTTGACATGATGACCAAATCCTGACTTAGACTTTTTGACTTTTATTACCGTGCCCTTTCCCGTAGCATGTATCGGTGTGCCTGTGGGTGCAGTAAAGTCTATACCGTAGTGCATCTTGCGTACCTTGTCTATAGGATGGATGCGAAATCCAAATCCACTGAGCAGCTCAATTTTTCTTTTAAGCTTATCAGCACGTACAGGCTTGATGCTGGGAATAGAATTGAGCTTATTTTCTCTCGTGACAGCAAGACTCTCTAGCGTGTCTAGAGACATGGACTGTAGGGCAAGCTGAGACTTTAGTTTGTCGGCTTTTTGCTTGATGGCCTTGAGCTGCTCGCCGTTGTAATCAAATTGCTCAAACTGGGTGTACTTCTCCGCACCACCCGTACCGCCATTCCACATGGCATTGTCTACAGGCTCCATGCCAAACATCACCTTGTGGATATTGGCATCGCGCTCATGCAGATTGTCGAGTACCATGGACATGGCATCAAACTCCTCTCCCATATCCGTCATGACCATGGTCATCTGCTCAATCTTGTCTTTGAGGTCGCGCTCCTCTGGAGTATCGATCAAGCGACTGACAAGTACAAAAAGAAGGGAGAACGTGAAAAGCAGCGCTACAGCGATAGCTAGACCTCGAAAGATCCTTTGGCGGAGTGTCTTTTCTGCTTTCTCGTATTGGAGTGTATGTGAGTTGAAGTAATATTTGTTGCTGCCCATTTCCCGATTTGACCTATTTCCTGATTTTTCCTCTGTACTGATATGTTCTGGGATTGGGCCAAAAGTAACTCTCAGGGATGAGATTTACAAGGATTTTGATGGATCAATTGTTTGATCAAATTGCTATTCTCCTATATGTAAGTGTCATATTTACAAGATCTTATAACGAGCTCATTACGCATTAGACATATTGTTAATTTGTAATATGTTGCTATTGAGAAGGTTACATATCAACTATCAACTGCAAGTGAAGAGATAATTCATGGATTCAACTACTATTCGTCAAAAATTTCTTGCGTATTTTGCCGAAAGGCAGCACAAGATCGTCCCATCGGCACCCATCGTGAATAAGGATGATCCCACTCTTATGTTTGTCAATGCGGGGATGAATCCCTTCAAGGACTATTTTCTTGGCAATCTCACTTCGGAGCATCCTCGGGTAGCAGATACACAGACGTGTCTGCGAGTAAGTGGCAAGCACAATGATCTGGACGAGGTAGGTCGCGACGGCTATCATCATACCATGTTTGAGATGCTCGGTAACTGGTCATTTGGCGATTATTTCAAGAAGGAGGCGATCGAGTGGGCATGGGGTTTTTTGACGGATGTACTTGGTATAGAGAAGGACAGACTATATGTATCTGTATTTGGCGGAGACCAGTCAGATGGGCTAGAGGAGGACACTGAGGCGGCTGATTACTGGTCTCAATGGATCTCGCCAGATAGGATCCTGCGCTGTGATAAGCGCGACAATTTTTGGGAGATGGGAGACGTGGGGCCGTGCGGTCCCTGTAGCGAGATACACGTGGATATGCGTGATGATGCGGCGCGAGCTGAGGTGGATGGTCGCACGCTGGTCAATGAGGATCATCCCCAAGTGATAGAGATATGGAATCTTGTGTTTATCCAGTACACGCGTCAGGCGGATGGTCAATTGCAGGCCCTGCCAGCGCAGCATGTGGACACTGGGATGGGATTTGAGCGGTTGGCTATGGTGATGCAGTCGCGATCATCGAGCTATGACACGGATGTGTTTGCGCCTTATATAAAGAAGCTAGAAGAGCTATCAGGCGTCAAGTACACGGCGAGCTATGAGGCGAGCGCTACTACGGATCTGGCCATGCGTGTGGTCGCAGATCATGTGCGGGCGGTGGCCTTTGCGATTGCCGATGGTCAGATGCCGAGTAATACGGGGGCGGG
Source organism: Saprospiraceae bacterium (assembly GCA_020630495.1). Lineage (GTDB taxonomy): Bacteria > Bacteroidota > Bacteroidia > Chitinophagales > Saprospiraceae > JAHDBH01. The sequence goes on along the minus strand of JAHDBH010000049.1, from coordinate 16,790 downwards.
CTATGTCATACGTAGGATTCTTCGCCGTGCGGTGCGATACTACTATTCTTTCTTGCAGCTAGAGAAGCCGATCATGCACGAGCTGGTCCCCGTGATGCTTGCTTACTATGGTGATACTTTTCCGAGTCTTAAGGGTCAGGGGACTTTCGTCCAAAATGTAATCTTAGAAGAAGAAAAGTCTTTTCTGCAGACTCTGGTGAGCGGTCTGGGAAGACTGGAGCAGCAGCTGGACGGGGTCAAAGAACTCAGTGGGGAAGTTGCATTTGAGCTTTATGACACCTACGGATTTCCTTATGATCTTACTACACTCATCGCGGCAGAAAAATCTGTGACTGTGGATGAGGCAGGATTTCAGCGAGCGCTGAAAGCGCAAAAGGATAGGAGCCGTGCAGACAGCTCAAGATCTGTAGGCGACTGGACAATTGCCACCAGCGACGGTGCCACTGAGATGCTTGCCTATGATCATACTGATCTCGAGGGAGTAAAAATCCGTAAGCACCGCACCGTAGATCAAAAAGCTAAGTCCCAGGTGCAGCTCGTGCTGGATCGCTCACCCTTCTACCCACGCGGCGGCGGCCAAGTAGGTGACACAGGAGTGCTCACTGTAGGCAGCGACGAGATACAGATACTGGATACGATCAAAGAGAATGAGCTGATCCTCCATATAGCCGATCGCTTACCAGCTGACGCTAGTGTGGATGCATATGCGCAGGTGGATGCCGAGAGGCGCGCCAGCGTCATGCGCAATCACACGGCAACTCATCTACTCCATGCTGCACTACGAGAAGTCTTGGGGACGCATGTGCAGCAGCGCGGATCACTGGTAGGTCCAGAATATTTGCGATTTGATTTTAGCCACTTTCAGAAGATGTCTGATGAGGAAATCAAGCGCGTACAGGATCTCGTCAATGAGCGCATCCGGCAGGACATTCCCTTACAAGAGGCTCGCGCCATACCTATAGCAGAAGCTCAGCAGAAAGGCGCCATGATGCTGTTCGGTGAGAAGTATGGAGAGACGGTGCGTATGATCACATTTGATCCTGAGTACAGTCGTGAGCTCTGCGGAGGATGTCACGTGCCGAGCACTGGACAGATAGGCTGGTTTCTGCTCACAGGAGAGTCAGCCATAGCAGCTGGTGTACGCCGTGTGGAGGCCGTCACAGGGGTGTATGCTCAGCAGCATGTAGAGAGGCGCTTCACAGAGTTAGAGGATATACAATCTGCCTTGGGCAATAGCCAGGACACACTAGCGGCTTTACAAGCCCTCCAAGAGCGGGTGCGCACGCTAGAGAAGAAGGTGGAGAGCTTCTCTGCCTCACAGGCCGCTGATATCAAGCAACATCTCATCAAGGCTCGCGAGACTATCGCTGGTGTACCTACCATCATCCAAGAGATAGAGATGCAAGACGGCAAGGCGGCTAAGACTCTGGTCTTTGAGCTGCTCCGGCAGCATCCAGATACATTCGTAGCGCTAGGTGTCAAGACTGGGGATAAAGCACAGCTCCTTCTAGGTCGCGACAAGGAAAATACCGCCTTGGAGCATCTGGATGCTTCGGCCCTCATCAAGCTCGCTGCCAGAGAGATCCGAGGTGGCGGCGGTGGTCAGAAATTTTTTGCTACAGCGGGAGGTAGTGATGCCTCGGGCTTGAGCAAGGCGCTTGAGGTGGTAAGGAGCTATGTGAGTGGGGAGTAGGCGCGCGCTTACAGTATGCAGCACGTGTGCATCCAAGTCCTTCCTGCAGGGATGAGTGATATGGCAGGACAGTAGCTGTAGGCAGTGTGATACATTTTATCAGTGATTTAAATGTCTTCATCAATGAAAAAGACTCTTTCGCTATTAATCCTTCAGATTATTCCTGTGATGATAGGTGTGTACCTAGGGTTTGCTATTAATAATCTTGGCGATAAAAGAAAATTGCAAAGGCAGCTGGATGACTACAGCGAGCTACTTAAAACAGAGATTTCTGATAATTTGCAGAGTGTAAAAAGAGTGCAGCCATATCATGTTGAGCTCGTCGAGCGATTTAGCGCCTTGGCCGAGTCTGATGATCTGATGAGTTCGTTTCAGAATTTTAAATTTGAAGGCTTTAAAAGCGGCTTTGTGAGTAAGAGCGCTTTTGATACGGGTGTACAGACAGGTATCAT